>JAGHSG010000116.1 GCA_018066005.1 Bacteroidales bacterium
TTTAACGGTGGTTCAACGGTAGTTGACACTCCTGTTACTAAGCGGTCACAAGTGTCGAACAAGTGTCGACCGACTGTCGGTCGACTCTCGGCTCTACTTTTTGCCCTCTTCCTCTGCGTAGGTCAGATGTGGGGTGATCAGTCGCAGTGTACTTTTACCCAAGGTGAAACAATTTATTTTGACATGTCGGGTTGCTCCGGATGGTCTGACGCCAGTGCTTATCCTGCTGCTGTGTTCTATTATAGCGAAAATAGCGATAAGGACACCAAGACGAATGGTACAGAATTGTATGGGAAAATAAATAGTAATTCTTGGATTGGTAATACTAACTATACATCAATGACTTCCTTGGGAAATAATAAGTTTAGTGTTACCATTCCAAGGAGTGATATTGGTTATATACAAATTATTAGAATTTCAGGTGTGGACAACAATTATAATTGGAATCACCAGAATAGAATGTGTGTAGATGATGCTGGCACAAACAACTGTATTTATTGCGATAGTTGGGATAATTCGGGCACTTGGACAACGTATAATGGCGGTCGTACTCAGACATGTGTTCCCACCCCCGTCCCTTATGACGGCAATCTGTATGTTATCGGTCGTGGTGTGAAAGATTGGACTTTGCCCGGTCAAGAGATGACCAAAGTCGGCAATGGTATATACACGTGGACTGGAGAACTTGGAACAAATGACGAAGGTTTTAAATTTAATACAAAGAATGGTTGGTCTCCTAAATATGCTGCTCCAAGTGAGAAATATTCTGTAAGCGTGGGGACGGAATATCCATTGACATACTATAGTGGTGAAAGCCCCGACTACAAGTTTGTATTATCAGGTTCTCAAGGTACCTACACTGTTACGGTGGACTTGTCGGACAAAAATCATGGTAAGATGAGTATCACTAGTTCTGCTCCTGCATCCGGTCGTACATACGACGGCACCGAATATATGTACTTCAATGCAGGTGCAGTAAGCTGGTGGTGCAATGACGGTGTGGAGCAATGGGCATACTTTAAAGATATGTCTGGAAATGAAACCAAAGTAGTTGGCGACGTAGTGGAAGAAAAAATATATCGTTTCCTTGTCCCTGCGGGTGAATATCAATCTGTTAAAGAATCTCGTCAGAACCATAACTATACAGGTGAGATAACTTTAAAAGGTACAACCCAAAATTATATCCAATCTTTTTTAGAGGGTGGTACTACTGTTACTTGGGGAACATACAATCCTCCTGTCCCCATTTGGAAAATCAAAGGGTCTTTTGACAATTGGGCTGAACATGAATTTTCCGGTTCAGGGACGACGGTTACATATACATACAATTTAGCAGCCAATATGTCCTATAACTTTGTAGTAATGCCACCGAGTGGGTCAGATTTCAAAAATAAGGATTTTACTTCAGGCAATAATTCCCATACGTTGGAGCAAAATGGTAATGATGCCTCTATTCAAACTACGACTGCCGGAGATTATGTCTTTACGTTGGACTATAGCACTGCCAATAGCCCGAAATTGACCATTACTTATCCTAGTGCCCCTACTTTGCCGTACGAATACTATATGACTGGTGACTTGTGGGATGTTTGTAAAGGATTTAATGGATATTCAAAAGACGAAGAAGCATGGACTAACGCAGGGAGTGATGATAATTTGCCTTTCATGGCACACATGGTTAAGAACGGTGGTGAGGCGTCAATTTCCTTTGTGGCACCCAAAGTGCAGTTCCGCTTTGATATAGAGGAATACCAACGCACTAATACTGTAAATAATATTAAAATAAATCCTACGGGTAATTTGGGTGATAAAGCAACACGTTCTTCGGAAAAATATAAGGTTAATTTGCGAGATATTTCAAGCATCACCGGTCCTTCTATTATTACAGTTACGTATAATGGAAGTGGCGTAACCATTAATCAGCAACCGTACACCCCCAATCCTTCCGCGTATGCAGGTTGGAAAGTGTTGTTATATAAAGATACAGATGGCAATAATGAAACGGAAGTTGGGTCGTTGGATGCTAACGGACAATTCGTTACGGATGAATTGACGAATGGTACAAAATATAGACTGCGTATCACAGATGGTACAGGTGGCAAGTTATGTGGTATCAACTGGTTTGGTGGCTTATATTTCGACCAAACGTCAGGTACGGATATTGTAACTTATCCAACACAAACTTATCATGGGAGTGATAATACAAAATTTGATCCTTCTTCTTGGCCGGTAGCTTATAAATACAACGCTACGGGTGTATTTACAATGAAAGAAAATGGTAAACTCCAAATTACTTTCGACGGTGGCAAGATTACCATCAACAAGGTATTACCCAAAGTTCATGTGACTTTTGAAACCTTTAGCGCACAGACGGTTCAACAGCAAGAAGTTAATGTTGGCGGTAAAGCAACTAATCCGGGCAACCTAAATGCAATTAAAACGCAAGAAGGCAATCACGAAGTAGCAACTTTTGGTGGCTGGTATGCTGATGCTGCTTGCACACAAACCTTTGATTTTAGTTCTATCATTAACCAAGACACGAAGGTTTATGCCAAATGGAACATGCGGAGCGAAGATTTCTACATCGTAGGTGACTTATGGATGAATGATGGAACTAATTGGAAAAATGGCAACAACCCTAAATTTACCAAGAATAGTGACAATCGTTCTATGTCGGTTACGTATATCGCTCCTATGGGCACTAACCGCTTTGAAGTCATTCGTGGTAATGATTGGGGATATAAAGTGCCGATGGATGTAGATCCTAATTCGCCTATTCAAATCAATGTGGCAGATGGGCACATGAACTTCAACCTGACCAAAATACAGGAGGTTACCGTTACATACAATGGACGTTTCTCTGTATCATCCAGAGACTACACTCCTACTTTCGTGGCTGATATGTTTATTACCGGTGATAGTTGGGGAACAATGCCGGACGGAACTGGCATGGCAGACTGGTCAGGACAAGACCATCAAAACCAAAAACTGACGAACGACAACGGTATAGGTGCAATCGTAGTTAGAAATGTTTCAGCCAACACAAATCACCAATTTAAGATTTATAGCACTCCCGGCGATAATAGTGTAGTCGGTTTGCAGAACTTTAATGCTCCGTATGTGGATTTGGACAACAAACCAACAGAACTGAGTTGGCAGATGCAGAATAGTGTCTTTGGGCATCAAATCCCTATGAATGATAACTATTGGCGTAATATCACGTTCCAAGTGTCCAAACAAATGGACTTGAAGATTACGTTCGATGGCGGTACCGTTCGTATCAACGAAGCACCAAGTACAGTGGATGACGATTACTATATCTTCGGTGCCGGTGGTACCAACTGGGTAAATGGCTGGTCTTCTGCCAAATGGTTTGATGAGTACAAAATGACTTCTGATGGAACAGTCGCTTCCAAGACATTCCAATATGTTAAGGGCTCTTGCCTATTTAAAATATGGAAAAAATCTACAGGGAACGAAGAACTTAAGAATGCTAATATAGATAATAGTCACGAAGGGGCTAACTTAAAATTGGAAGCCGACGGAACAACGGATATCAAATTTAACTTGGGAGATACGTACTCCGATGTAACTATCTACACCGATGGCAAGAAAGTATGGGCATCAAAAACAAATTCTGATACGAACAAGAAGAAAGTTATGTTCAACCTGTCTAATGGTAATTGGCCTATCCCTGTACAATTAGTTGAAAATGGTGGAAAGGTAACTAAACCTACTGACCCAATCAAGAGCAATAACTCATTCGTTGATTGGTATCAAAATGCTGACTTCACAGGCTCTGCTTTTGATTTTGCCAATACAACGATTAATAGTGACATCACCCTCTATGCTAAGTGGAATTATATGGGTAGCACGTATTATGTTGTCGGCTCTTTCTTAGGCAACCCATGGGATGATTATTTGGCTCAAGCTATTCCAATGACAAATCAAGGCGACCATATAGAGGGCACAATTAATGAAATCTATAAATCTGAAGATGTGCTGCAGTTCCGACTAAAACCCAATCTAACTCAAGGAGATTGGAATAACTGCATCAATTGGGATAAGTTCAATAGCAATCGTTCTGACAGAACCAATGTAACATACGATAAAGGAGATGCAGACGTAAATGTGAAAGCCACCTTCTCGGGAGATAAATACTATCGGGTAACAGTTTGCTACGATGGCGTGGCTATGTACGCCAAACTGACGGAAGTGACTATGCGTACCGTTAGGTTCTATGCATTGAATGAGATACTTGAGACCCGTATGGTGGAGAATAACACTACAACAACGGCTCCTTCTTATTCCACCCCTGATGGATACACTTTCCTCGGTTGGTACGATAACGCATCCTTCACTGGCGACCAATTCAATTTCTCCACTCCCATTACTGAGGACAAGAACATCTATGCCAAAGTTCTGAAACACGTAATTTCTATCACGGTGACAGCAGCAGGTGGCGTTACGGAGATTATGCAGGGGCAGACATTGCAGATGTCAAAGACTGTAACACCTGCTGATTATCAATACGGAGGTCCTATCACTTGGAGTACCAGCGATGCACAAATCGCAACTATCACATCCGAGGGCTTACTTTCCACCGGTACTAAAACAGGTGCCGTCATGGTTCATGCCACCGCAGCCAACGGCATACAGGGACAATATGAAGTAACGGTCAATCCTTCTGCGTGCGACGCTTGGAAAATTACTTATTGGAAACAAGGAGATGGGCGCAAAACGGAAGCATGTTTTGTAAAAGCCAAACCGGATGATGCCAACGACCACATGTGGTATTGCGAGTTCACATTGCCTAACGCTGCCGACTGGTTCGCAATCGGTCATGCCAGTCAACCAACACCTAAGAGTATAGACTGGACATTTAATGGAATTACAACGATAGGTTTGCAATCCAATAGTGATGCCACCAAATACTATCCGGGTCAGGATGCTGTTGGTTATTTACGCATCTATGACAACTCGACTGATGACAACTATTATGTGGCATTTGAACCCACTTACCAAGCATTATTTGGTATTGAAGGTGGAAGCGATCCGTGGACGGTATTGGATTTCCATAATACCACCGGACACGAATACGAAACCAATTTGTTCAAAGTGCCTGCCGGATACAAATCCAATAATGATTACAAATACTACGTCGGCACTAAGCGCGCTAATAACACTTCGCAATTCATTGCTGGCAAGAGTTCAACAGATAAACTCAATACTGTTGGTGGTTTGAGTAGTGAAGACCGTGCAGGACAATATGGTGTGTTCCATATTAACGCAAACTGGAACGATAAGAACTGGTATTGCGAGTTTATTCCTTACTACACCTACGAACTGCGCAACGATGCAGACGAGATTATCTATGTAGCCCCCGGTTGCCCGGCAAATGCAACTGAAGCAGAAAAGTCAACCTTTATCTACAACGAGAACCTGCCCACCAAGACCGGATACACTCAGATTGGCTGGAGCCGTTCTATTGGTGGCGAAAAATTGTTGGATTTAGGTGCTGAATACAGTTATTGGAAGTCTCCTGACATCTTCTATCCTGTTTGGCAAGCCAAGACCTACACCGTTACGCTGATGAACGGCGACCAAAAGGTACGTGATGTTACGGCAACTTACAATGCTGACATGCCTGCTATGGGTGATAAACCTACCAAGACCGGATATACTTTTGCAGGTTTCTACACCGAGCAAGGCGGTCAGGGTACACAATATTATAACGGTACGGGCGAGAGCACGCACGTGTACGATACAGACGGCAACATGATCCTCTATGCTCATTGGACGATTAACCAATATACTGTATCTTGGGTAACCGACGGTGACGCTCTTACCGGCGATTATACTCAAGGTATGGTTAACTTCGGTACCACTATCGTGGCTCCGAATACACCGACCAAGACCGGTTATACCTTTGCTACTTGGACTCCTACTGTAGATGCTACCGTGCCTGACTACGATGTAACTTATACCGCTACATGGAACATGATAGCCATCGAGGATGTGACGTTGAACCAAACGACGGCTACACTCAAGCCCGACGACACACAAGAACTGACGGCTACCGTCCTGCCCGCAGGCGTGATTTACGAGGTAATATGGACATCTTCTGACGAGGCTGTGGCTACAGTGGACGACAACGGTCTTGTTACCGCAGGAAGTGAAGATGGTGAAGCCATAATTACCTGCACGGCTACCAATACTGTAAGCAGTCAGACTGCCACTTGCACCGTGACCGTCAGCGCTTGCTCGTATGCGTACAAAAGTATTTACACCAATACCATTACAGATACTACAACCACCACCGTTGCAGGTTCTGTAGGTGGCTCCGGCTCTGTCGCTAACCTCTTCAACCCGACCAGCCAAACCGAACCGGCAACATTTACTACTGCACGCTTACAAATTGGTAGGGACAATAGTGAAACGTATTATGCATACTATAATGGAACTGAGGATGATTATTTGTACGCTACAGAGAGTACTACTGAACCCACTATCACTTGGCGTATTGACCAAGTAGAGTCCAAGACTGGTGTTTATTATATTCACACTACGGACGATAAATATATCTATATTGATAAGTCTAAACAACTTTCTGATAATGGAGGTTGGCCGACATACGCTCCGCGCGTTGGCGATTTTGATAGCGACGATAAAGATAAATTCCAATGGCAATTAGGAACAACAGGTGATGGAAATTATCCTCATATTCTCTCCTTAAATTCTCAATATTCCTTACATCGCAGACATTGGTCAGTAGATTGGTTATGGAAAAATGCTCCTGAACATGTTGTTGCGTGCGGTGGTGATATCAATCAAGGATCTGGAAAATATGAAGATTTCGTTTCGATGTTTGTAAAGAGCGATGGCACGCAAGGTACAGAGGAATCTCCCAACCCCAATTACAAGCAATCTCCTGTCAACTCCTCTTATTACCGCTTCGCTTCGGGTGCTACAATGACTTCTACCGTTACAGGCGGACTTAAAGAATCCGATAAGATTATCGTTTATTGCTACAACCCGGGTAGTGCCGAGGTAACAGGTACGCTGACTATTGACACAATCAATGAAACGATTACTATTCCTGCTGACAGCGCATTCACCTACGAATATGATATGTCAGCAGATGCCAACAACGACATTGTGGTTGTTTCGGATAATATAGATTTCTGCGTTTCTTATGTGGAAGTACAACGTAACCTGCCGAAAGAGTATATCGATCCGACTATTACTTGGACTCCCGAACCTGTCAGCGCAATGACCGTAGGTCAGACATATACATCGGTTGCTACCGCTACAGGTAAGGGTGCTATCACGTACACATCGTCCAACACCGATGTAGCCACTGTGGATGCTTACGGTACCGTTAGGCCTATATCCAACGGTTCGGTAACGATTACCGCTACTGTGGCAGCACACGATTGCTACAATAGCGTTTCGGATTCCTATACAGTAACCGTTACCGGCGGTAAGGATCCCTCGACCATTAACTTCACTACACTGCCCACCGACGCTCCGCAAGGCTCGGTACAGACTGTTGTAGTCGAAACAGATGGCGGTGCCAACTTCAACTTAACTATCGTCGGTGACCCGGGTGCTACATTAGAGTTTGTTTCCCAAGAAGAAAAACGCATAGAAGCCAAGGTGAAAGTGCGTGCTACTGCTTCGAACATCACGCTCCGCGCTACAACAGATGCCGATGCTTCTTTCGCTGCCACAAGCAAAGACGCTACTTTGACCGTCTCGGCTTGCGACCCCGATGGTGATAATATCTTCATCTTCACGATGGCTGGCACAGACGACGCAGCCGGTCAAACCGCAGACGGTGTCATCGGCGGTACAGTTAACCAGTCCGACCTCGCCACCGTCGGCACAGAGGATAATCCTGTTATGGTGGATATGATTACGGCTAAAACACGCAATGCCGGTGGTAAATATATCGGCTATGATGGCGGTGTTAAAGTAGTAGAAGGTACTGGTGACAATACCAAGTGGTATATGATACCTGCCGGTAGAACAGCAACCACTTCTTGGGGTGATAAAACGTATAATTTGTATTATCTATACAATAAGGATGCTCAAAAATATCTCTATCGCAACAATGAAAAATATGCGGATAATGGAGATTGGCCATATTACACAACTGATGCTTCTGCTGATGCTTCCAATGCACGCGCCACAGATGATAAATATACATGGTTCGTCTGTGATGGTGGCAATGGTAGCAAATTAATAGTATGTGGAGATGGTATAGGTTCAGAGCAAAAATCTTCGTATCACTTGCATACTGCTAATCAAAGTGTAGATGTAACGAATAGTCACGCTGCCAAACCTGCTGTTCCATGTGGTAGGTCAACGGATATAAACGATTACTCTAAGATAGATATTACCACTACTCAAGCCGCTAACCCCGTTATGATTAAGTCGGTTGAGTATAACAGCAAGACTTATTATCTCCTCGGTGGCGGTACGGTAACTGTCAACTGCCCGTTGAAAGCAGGTGACAAGATTACATTGGATAGGTACAACCGCAATACGTGTGAAGATGCTTCTACCACTATCACGTTGGATGCCGACGCTAATTCGTACAGCATCACCGATGGCGGAAATCACTATCTCTATCTCCACAGCATCACTATTTGGCGCGACCAAATCGGCGAGATGGTTACCCCGACACTCTCTTGGGACGCTGATTTGACCAAGCCCGTTATGGTAGCCAATGGCGGTACCGTTACGCACGTAGCAACAAGCGATGTAACAACCATCGAAACGATTACTTACACCTCGTCCAACCCCGATGTGGCTACGGTGGCTGCAGACGGTACGGTAACGATGGCTGCTAACCCTGTCAGCGCACCGACCACTATCACGGCTACTTTGCAGGGCGTAGGTTGCTACAACACGGCAACACGCACGTACGTGGTTATTCCTACAACCAACATCTTCAATCATAGCGCAACAACTATGTATTGGAGCGATCCTGACAACTGGTCTTCTAAAGTACTGCCTGATGCTGAGACGGATGTTATTATCCAAGCCAAGGCTATTGTAGATATCAACACCGCTGCGGCTAAGACGGTTGTTATCGACGATAACGGACACGATGCAGAAATAGAGATTCTCTCCACAGGCGCTTTGCAGGTAGAGGGTACGATTACCCGCACGGATGGCAAGGCTTCCGGTCCGACTACCATCCACGACCTCTACATCCACTCTGACGACACCGGCACCGGTGCCCTCGTCTTCAACAACAGCAACAATTGTCAGGCATACGTGGAGATGTTCTCCAAAGCATATACAGATGGTGTGAAATACTGGCAGTACCTCGGTGCTCCTGTTTCCGGCACAAACCTGAACGTAGATTTCTACGGTGCATATACGTATTCGTATGCTGAAAGCAATGGCTGGACACGTGTTAAGACCGGCGAGATGACTCCTTGGATTGGTTGGGGCATTACGCAAAGTGAAGCAAAGAGATATGTACTGAGCGGTACATTACAGCCAACTAATAATACAAAGACATTTGACCTGACTTATACAAAAGAAGGTGCAGAGGGCTGTAACCTAATTGCTAACTCTTGGATGGCTCCTATTGATATTACCAAGATGGAGACCTCCGACTTTGGTGAAGGTGCAACTGCCACGATTTATATGTACAACACGGGTCGCGATAAGAGCGAAACAGAAGTCATATATGGAGAGGGTACAGACAAAACTCCCGGTCAGTGGGTAACTATCCCTGTCGAGACCGCAAAACAGGATGATTGGAAAGGTCCAAAGGCTATTCCGGCTATGCAGGCATTTGAGGTAGATGTAACAAAGAACACGACACTCACGTTGAATTACAACACAGTAGTTCGTCATAAAGATGCTGCTATTGGTACTAACCCATTGCGTACTCCTGCACGTAAGGCAGATAACGAAGACGCCGTCAGCATGATGCGCATCCGCGTTGAAGGTCAGAATATGCACGTTGACCAGTACCTGTTGGAGGGCGAGAACTTCACCACCGGCTTTGATAACGGTTGGGACGGTAATCACGTAGAAGGCGACGGACGCAGCGCCGGATTCTACTCCGTCAACACCGAACTCGGCGACATGGCTGTTAACGCCCTGCCCGAGATAGAAGGTACATTGCTCGGCTTCGTTCCTAACGACGAACAGGCATTCACCATCAGTTTCGGTTACAACGGCGATAAGACCTATTACCTCAATGACTTGCTGGAGGAGAAATCAACGCTCATCCGTAATGACCAAACGTACTTCTTCCTGGTTGGCGGTAATGACATCGTTCACCGCTTCCAAATTAGCACGACACCGTTTGAGTCCTATATCGGAACAGGTTCTGACAACATCGGTAACGGTGTACAGAAAGCGGTTAAGTTCATTGAGAACGACAAGTTATTTATCTTGCGCAACGGCCATCTGTATGATGGTACAGGTAAGGCTCTGAAGCCGGGTAAATAAGATACGATACACAAACGAAAAATACAAAATGAAATAAATTATGAAAAAGATTATGTATAAAAGTTTGATTCTAATCATGCTGCTGGCTGTTGCCGGCAGCATGAGTGCCCAGTCCTACGGTGCAGAGATGCCGCAGGCGGGCTTCACATCCACCGGCACCATGATGGGGTCGGGTAGTGCGTATTCATCCACACCAACTATCTCGGATAATGGAACGGCTGGCGACCCGTATGCCGGGGTTACGCCGTCATCTCGTCCGGGTGCAAGAAAAGGTATTCTTAATCCGGATGGAGAAGGTGATCCCAATCCCATTGGCGAACCGTTGGTGATGCTCTTCTTTGCCGCCGCTGCCGCTGCCGTCGTTGCCCTCCGCCGGCGCAAAGCCGCCTGATATGTACAATTTAGATATGTACAATGTACTATTTATGTACAATTTAGACCGCCTTTGGCTGAAGGAATAAGGATAGTCTATATTCCATACTCCATCAGTGAGCAACGCGAACGGTCTTTACTCTACAAAAAAAATCGACATCATTTGCGTATGTCGATTTTTTTTTGTACCTTTGCAGCCGGATTTAAATTTGATAGATAGTAACTTATAAAATTTTATTTCGCAATTTTGTATGTTTTTATTATTTGCGAAGTGATTATGTGGCTATGAAATTAATTGACAGAACAGAGTATCTTGAGCAATTGATTCACCTTCAAGGAACGCCGGATATAAAGGTTATTACGGGTATTCGTCGTTGTGGTAAATCTAAGTTAATGGACGCTTTTATGGAATATGTACGGATACATATCCCGTCCGCTAATATAGTGCACATCAATTTTAATCAATCGGAATATGATGCTCTACTTATTGGAAGCGCATTAGAAGCGTATGTGAAGCAAAATTATTGCTCCGGTTGTACCAATTATTTGTTTATAGATGAGGTGCAGATGTGTAATGGTTTTGAAAAAGCCATTAATAGTTTGCATGATAGTGGCTGTTGGGATATCTATATCACGGGTTCTAATGCATTTCTTCTGTCTTCAGACTTAGCTACGTTATTTACGGGGCGTGTTATGACGATAGAAGTTTATCCTTTCTCTTTGAAAGAATATATGCTTTATTTTGCGTATGATGATCCACAAATCGCTTTGGATTCATATCTTCGTATCGGAGGCATGGCGGGTTCATATTTATATACGGATGAGCGTTATCGTCATCGCTATGTGGCGGATGTTTTTGACACGTTGATATTGCGTGATATACGCACCAAGCATAAACTTCGTAATTCGGTAGTTTTGGATAGGTTATGCGATTATATGTTGGATAATGCCGGTAATATTACTTCGGTTAGGAATATAGCAATATCGTTGGTTAATAATCATATCGCTACCAATGATAAAACGATAGGTGCTTATTTGAATTATTTATGCAATGCCTTTGCGTTTTATAAGATTAGGCGTTATGATGTACGTGGTCGCGGTTATATTGCTTCGCAAGATAAGTATTATTTGGCAGATTATTCGTTCAAATATGCCAAATTAGGGCTTCGTAATTTAGATTACGGGCGAGCTTATGAGAATATTGTTGCCATTGAGTTATTGCGTCGTGGATATGATATTTATGTGGGGCAATTATATCAAAAGGAGATAGATTTTGTCGCTATGCGAGGGTCGGAAAAGATTTATATTCAAGTTTGTGACGACCTTTCTTCTGCTGAAACGTTGCAGCGTGAGGTAGCACCTTTGTTACAAATACGTGATGCCTATCCCAAGTGGTTGATTGCTCGCACGCGTCATCCTGAATATGATTATCAAGGTATTCGTGTATTAGACCTTGCCACTTGGCTCATCAATCCGTAACACTCATAAACCGGCGATTAACCGATTCACCGACTCACCGGTTCATCATAAAAAAAATCGACATCCCTTGCGTATGTCGATTTTTTTTTTGTACCTTTGCAGCCGGATTCGGTGGAAAAATGTGTAAAACAATCCGATTATTCGGTAGAAAAACGTGTAGAGCCGGAAAAATTATTCGGTAGAAAAACGTGATAAAATATGTATAAGCGAAAGATTAATAAGCAGTTAGAAGATTGGGCAAAAACACCCAATCACAAACCTTTAGTTGTGAAAGGTGTTCGGCAATACCAAGAATAGAACGCTGCGCTAATAGAACGCCTGACGGCTAATAGAACGCAAGCAGAGCTTGCTAATAGAACGGCACTATCGTGCCTAAAAGAACGGGCGAAGCCCTCAAAAAAAATCGACATCCCTTGCGTATGTCGATTTTTTTTTGTAATTTTGCAGCGCAAAAACAAAAATCACTAATTATGACAACAGCAATACCTACTACATCTCAGATGGTGATTGATATTCACGATACATCTATTGTTCGTGATTTGAAGCACTTATTAACTCGTATTCAGGGTGTTGGCGCGATTAAAGTTACTAAAAACTACTACGAGAGTCAAGAGTTTTATGCCGACCTTGATGCCGCCGAAAAAGATATTCGTGCCGGTAAGGGTTTACGTATTAGTAACAAACAAGAATTAGACGCTTTGTTCGTATGAGTTATACTTTAGTTTTGGCTCCGAGAGCGTTAGATGATTTGGAGTTAATAAAAAAGTCCGGAGATCAGTCTCGTATTAAAAAAGTTCGCACTATTTTAGGCGAATTGCAAGAACACCCTTTATCCGGTACTGGAAAGCCGGAGCAATTGAAACATCGTCCTAATAGTTATTCTCGGCGTATATCGGGAAAGGACAGAATAGTCTATTCGGTATATGAGCAGATTGTTGAAGTAGAAGTGTTGCAGATGTTAGGACATTACGACGATAAGTAACCGATTCACCTTTTACCGGTGTGCCCGGAGGCACCCGACTCACCGATTCACCCTCAAAAAAATCGCCATCATTTGCGTATGTCGATTTTTTTATGACACAAATTTTATTCAGATTTGGCACAAATTTTTTCCGGTGCTACGGGGGTGCTACGAGAAAGGACAGGGAGGGATTGAACGCCGCAAGCGGCTCATAGAACGGCGACATGGTCGCCTAATAGAACGCTGCGCTAATAGAACGCCTAACGGCAATTGTTGTTCTGCTACGCAGATTGTTGCTTTAGACGATTTTGTCGTCTATATCGTCTATATCTTGTTTCTTGTAACTGACTGATAATCAATAATGGGTTATCAGTTTTTTCTATATACGTATATCGTGCGTATTGTGTGTGTGAAGAAAAAGCAGTAACTTTGCACGATTTTTCATTCGTACATACATATACGTATGCGGGTGAAAGACCACAAACCATTTCAATTAACTAAAGCAAAAACATTATTAACATTAAATTCTTAATATCATGAAAAACAATTTACTAAAAGTTTTCACAGTTTTATTTGCAGCCTCCATGATGGTATGTAATGCCGCATGGAGCAAAACTATTTACTTGGATGTCAGCGGACCTACGGCAGATAATCCATGGAACCGGGAAAATGCTTATTTCCAAATTTTAGGTAATGGAGATGGCGGTAACTGGATTCACATGAATCGAGTAGCCAATTCAACATGTATCTATGAAGCGGAATGCAGTTATACCAGCATCAAATTTGAACGTCGTAGTCCCAACTGGAATGACCATTGGAATATGTCACAATTAACAGACGTTCCCAGTGACAAAAACTTGTTTATTATCAAGAACTGGAATGGTAATGCTGAGGCATGCGAGGGAGAGTGGTCAACTTATACTCCGTGTACCAATGAAATGCCATCCACGTTCTATTATTTAGCAGGAGAAGGTGTGGGTAAAATGCCTACGTGGAATGCCAGCGGTCTTGTAATGTTATGGGATTGCGATAAAAAGGTTTTCTACTATACCTTCAAAGACTTAGATGCCAATACAACTAAGTATCAGTTCAAATTGAATCCTTCTACGGATACCTCTTGGGGACATGAGATTAATGCGAACAATATTGACAATAACTATAAAGATTATGCCAATTTAGAACTTTTCTCTATTAAAGATAATCGTATTACGTTCTCTTTATCGGAAAAAAGTGACGTGACGCTTTATACCGATGGTAGTAAGGTTTGGGCTTCGACACCGACTTCGCCCACGCCTACCAAAACTCTTTCCGGCACCAATTATTTCCTCCGTGGTGATATGGCAATTGAAGATAATGGTGGTAATAGTTGGCGTGGCGTAGGAGATGGGGTTACACCGCGTTTGGTTAAAAATGAAGACAATACAGAAGCATCAGGCTATTACATTGTGCCTAATGAGTTTTATCAACGCATTGAATTGTATGTAGATGGTAATGCGCTGAAAGTAAATGATAAGATTCCTGCTGTTGCAGATGATGGAACATCTATTAATATCAATGGCAGTAAAGCCGAGATAGCAGCCGTTACTTCCGGTGCGCGCAAACTGCAATTTGTGTATAAAGCAGAAGATGAAAAACTACATATTTCCTCTGCTGATCCTACGCAAAAAACGGGTTGGGTATTGCAATACCGCAAGGACGGAACATTTAGTTGGTCACATACCGCAATGGACGAAAATGGTGCTGCTACGGTGGATGGCATAAGTTCTGGCAAATGGTATGTTAAGATAACTGACGCATCCGTTACAGACTATAGTACTGATTTCAAAGGCGTGCATGGCGTTAACTGGTTCGGTGGCTTGTATATCGATAGAAACGCTTGCTCAGGTGTCACTTTCCCCGATTTAGCATCGTACTATAAGAATGATAGCAAGGGCAGTTATTGGCCTATTCCAAGACAAGGTTGCCCGATAGGTGTCTTCACGGTAGGTGAGGATAATACGACTTTAGATTTCACTTTTGATGGTGGCAAAATCACGATTGTAAAAGGAACTGCTCCGACTCCTATTGAGGATCCGGTGACGGTAACATTCAATAGCAATTATGGTAGTGCAGTAGCCAGTCAAACCATAGAGAAAGGCAGCAACGCTACT
Organism: Bacteroidales bacterium; assembly: GCA_018066005.1. Classification (GTDB taxonomy): domain Bacteria; phylum Bacteroidota; class Bacteroidia; order Bacteroidales; family Paludibacteraceae; genus Colicola. Next base: position 15,445 of record JAGHSG010000116.1, read on the forward strand.
AAACCTACTGACCCGACCAAGAACGAAAACGAGTTCAAGGGCTGGTATCAAAATGCTGATTTCTCCGGTGAACAGTTTGATTTTGACAATACTACGATTAGCGAGGACATAACTCTCTATGCCAAGTGGAACTACAATGGTACGACATACATGGTTAATGGTAGCAATTTAGGCATCACGCCTTGGAACGACCAAGACTGGGATGCTAATATGGACATAATGCCGGAGATGACTAACGTGGGTGACCATTTGGAGTATGAGGTACATGTGGCATTCCTGAAAGACAATGATATACGCTTCAAATTAATACCCTGCAGAACACATTATGGTACGAGTACATATTGTTGGGATAACTGCCGCAGTTGGAATAACTATTTCTCCGTAGAGCGTTCCAGCAACTTGGCAACTTACGAGTATCAAGGCGACAATAATATCCAATTCAACCTGACCGGTGAAGGTGCCTACGGTATAACGATTTGTTATGATGGCGTTAACGTCTATTCCAAGATTGAACCGCTGACGCTCTACACCGTAACATTTATGAACGGCACAAGCGAGTTCGCTACCCAAAAAGTGGCAGCCGGTTATAATCCGACTAAACCTGCTACCGATCCGGAGAAAGCCGGTTATAACTTCCTTGGTTGGAGCGAGACCGAAGGCGGCGACGTTGTAGATGTAACAACGATTACTATCAATGCAGCCAAGACTTTCTATGCCAAATGGGAGTTGAAAGCCGTTGAGACGGTAGTTATTAACCCCACTACACTCAAACTGGTTGAGAATGGTGCAACAGGTTCTATCAGTGTTGTTTCGTTTACTCCGGAAGATGCTCAAGGAACAACGATTGCTTGGACTTCGGATAACGAGGGCGTGGCTACTGTAGTGGATGGCGTGGTAACCCCCGTAAGCAAAGGTACGGCTACTATCACTTGCACCGTATCCAATGCAGCCGGTTCGGCTTCGGCTACCTGCGCCGTGACGGTAGTAGGCGAAGACGAGGACTGCGAGATAGTTTGGAAAGAGCAATACAACGGCGTTGGTGAGATTGTTAATCCATTTGTTCCCGGTGGACAAGGCGGACCGGATAAACTGACCAAATGTAAGATACAAGTTGGTAAGGACAATGGAAACAAGGTGGCTTATTATGATGCTAATGATGCCAACGGCTATATCAAACATGGTAATGGCGATGACGATAATTATTGGTGGTATGTAGATACCGTATCCAAAAATGTATCGTACGCAACGGATGGCTATACCTATTATCTGAGAAATGTGGAAAATGGTAAATATCTGTGCATGAGTGATGTGGTAATTGGTACCGGTAACTGGGGCTCTAATTACACAATTACTGCCGATAAGACCGAGAGTAATGAGGCTAAATGCACATGGTTCTTTAAGCAATCAAATGATAAACGTTTGGTTAACCTCTCTACCAAAAAGAATGATAATACAGGTTATGAGATGGGTGAGATGTTTATACACCGTTACCAAGGTGTTTCTTCTCCTGCCGGTACATACGCCGTAACAGGTAGTTCGGATGGCAACCAAGGTAACTGGCAACTGACGGTTTTCTTTACCAATGTAACGTTAGTGGATAACCCCGATGCTAAACAACCTACTGTAGAGAAAGACGGCAAGACTTATTACCGCTTTGCTGAAAATGGTACGATGACTTGCACCTTGGATAACGCACTCAAAGTGGGTGACTCCATCTCTGTATATTGCTACAACACGACCAACATAACCGTTAGCGGTGAATTACGAATAGGTGGCGCTAAAGTGGCAGATATTAATTTGGCTGCCGGCGTAAGCGTATTCCCTTACATAGTGGCTGCTGCAGGTGGCACAGAAATCGTGGTGGCTACCAGCAGTTCTGACTTCTGCGTGGCAGGCGTTGAAGTGGATCGTCAAGGTCCCGATGTACCTAAACCTGCTAACTTAGCATGGGACGCTGACCTGAGCGGTGGCGTGAACCGTATGGTATCTGAAGGCGCTTTCCAACATGTAGCAACTGCCAAAGGTGCAGGTGCCATCACTTATTCGTCATCTGATGAGGCTGTGGCTACTGTGGCTGCTGACGGAACAGTTACTCCTGTGGATGCCGGTACAACAACCATCACGGCTACGCTGGAACAAGAGGGTTGCTATGAAGAAGGAACAATCAGTTATACACTGAACTTAACCGACCTGCCTAAACCTGTTATTACCTTCACCACGTTGCCAAGCGACGCTCCGCAAGGTTCGGTACAAACCGTGGAAGTAACCACTACCGGTGGTGACAACTTTGCATTGGCTATTACCGATGGCACGGGTGCTACATTGACCATTGTAGAGAATACAGGAACTAAGATAACGGCTACATTGGCATTTGGCGCTGATGCAACCAACATTGAGTTGACCGCTACAACAGACCGTAAGGAAGGTGAGTGGGCCGCTGCATCTGCTGTGGCAACGGCTACGGTGTCGGCTTGCTATACAGAAGGTGTGGATATTTTCACCTTTACCATGCAAGGTTCGGCTGCGGCTACCAATCAACCGGCTACAGGTTTAGTAGGCGGTAGTGTGACTCAAAACGAGTTAGGTACCGTTGGCACCGAAGACAATCCCGCAACGATAGATGTATTGACCATAAAAATGAATGGAAATAAATACGTCTATGACAATGCCGGTAAGGTAGAAGTTAAGGATAACGAAGGTGGCGATGAGTGCAAATGGGCTATGATTCCTACCGGTGACTCCTACAAACCCAATTGGAGTAGTAATACATATACATTATATTATTTAAAGAATGTATCTACTAATAAGTATATGAAACGTGGTGCCGGTCAATATGGTAACAATGGCGCCTGGTATTACTATACCACAGTGACCGATGCAACATTAGGCGAAGGTGATGAATATAAGTGGTTCATTGCATTGAATAGTAATAATAAATTCATTGTCAATAAAGCAGGTGTACGCGATGGCGGTATCAATAAATCTGACCACTTGCACGATTGTAACCAATACAATTCGGAGTGCAACGAATACGCCGCTAAACCTGCCGTACCTTGTGGTATGACTTCGGATTTGAATGACTATTCTAAACTAAATCTTACTACAACCACCATGCCTAACCCCGATATGATTAAGTCGGTAACAGTAGGCGAAAAGACATACTACATCATCTCCTCTACAGGACAGATAACTATCAACTGCGAGATGGAAGTAGGAGATAAGATTCAGTTGGATGTTTATGATAGACAATTAGCCGTGGTATACGAGGATGAGGTTATTATTGACGCTAATCAGAATCAATATGTGTACACAACGGATAACGAATACCTCTGCATAGCAGGTATATCTATCTGGCGTCAAAAAGCCGGCGAGTTCATTACCCCGACATTGCAATGGGATGCTGACCTGACCGAGGCACAAGAGGTTGAGCCGGGCGAGGTATTGACACACACGGCTACCGGTCTGCCTAAGACGATGGCAATAATGGGCTATCAGTCCAGCGACGACAATGTGGCTACTGTAGATGCCAATGGTGAGGTAACCATTGCAACCGACGCTGCAGATGGCGCTACGGCTACAATTACGGCTACATTGCCCGCTATTGGTTGTTACGAAGAAGCCACGGCTTCCTACACGATTAAGGTCGTTATACCGGCACCGACTGTTCTGCAAGATGCTATTGACGCAACACTTGCCGGTGAGACGTTGACATTGACGATTGATTATACCGGTCAAGACGGTGTGATTAACAAAGCCATCACCATCAAGGGTGAGAACAAAGAAGTTGGTACACTGACCGTTACCGAAAGCGGTTCGCTGACCGTAGGTAGTGCAATCAATATGAATGAGTTCACCCTGTGGGAGGCTGAAGGCAATGCTGCCACTCCGGCTACATCGGCACAAATAATCGGTGCAGAGCAACTGAATATATCCGGTGATACATGGTTTAATGTAACCTTTGAACCCGGTGCCAATATCGACTTTGGTTGGTACACGTTGGCTGTTCCGTTCACAGTGGATAATGCCAATGGCGTTTATTACATCAACGCAGAAGGCTCGCGCACACACGCTACGTGCGGTAGTGATTATATGATATATAATTATAATAGTAGCAAGCGTGCCCAAGGTCAGAACGGTTGGGAGAAATACTATGGCAACTTGCAACCCGGTGTGCTGTACTTAATCACGCTGAATGATGATTTGCAAGTTAGTACGTTCTCGTTCAAACAAGCCGGTGGCAACTTAGGCGGTAATGCCGAATTGACACTGAATGCTTATCCGAGCAGCGACCCCATCAATGCTAACTGGAATGGCGTAGGTAACTCTACCTTAGTATATAGAAATGTATCCTTCAGCGGATACAAAGTACAAGTCTATAATCATGCTGCAGATGCTTTCCAAGTATATCCGACATCGGATGTGTCGTTTGTAGTTGGTGGCGCCTTCTTTGTTCAGTCCGAAGGTGCTGAGACATTGACCCTGACAGAGACCGCTAATCCGGGTACATTGCGTACACCGATTCGTAAACGCGCTGCTACGATGGCAGAACTGAATGTTCGCATCGGTGCAGACGAGAATAGTTATACCGACCAAATATTCTTAAGTGCCGAAGACGACGCTGAGGAGAGTTATGAGATTGGTCATGATTTGGTTAAGATGAGTCATAATACGCCTAAGGTGGCTCAGTTGGCTATCAACGCTTACGGAGTGGCATTGTGCGATGCCGAATTACCTTGGAACGCAAGCAACGAGGCTGTCTTCCCATTGACTATCACCGCTCCTAAAGCAGGTACTTATACCATTTATCTGAATGGAACGGCACAGAGTGCATTGCTGCTGTACCAGAACGGTCATTATGTATGCGACCTGACCGCAGGTGCTTACACGATGGATTTGGGTAAGGGTAAGAATAACGAATACAGTTTGGTTATGACCCGTCCTAATGAGACCGTAATAACCGGTAATGAGGATGTTCAACAAGCATTGAATGTGAAGAAGATTATACTTGATAATCAAATGTATATCCTGAAGGATAATCAAATGATTAATGCGATAGGTACTATTGTCAAATAACATAAATGATTATATACACAATGAAAAAACAGTATCAAGTTCCTCATATTGAGGAAAAAAGAGTAAGTTCACTCTTGATGGGTCTGGCTACCAGTCCGCAAGCAGAACCGGGCTTTGCGCCCCAACGAGTAAGTAATAAACCAGGTTATCATCCATTCTAATGCGTATGAAGAAAAATTTATTTTTGCGACTGGCTCT
>JAGHSG010000120.1 GCA_018066005.1 Bacteroidales bacterium
CCGGATGCACAGCCATCGCCGTGGCACATCACCAAAACGACCAGGCCGAGACTGTCCTCATGCATATACGCCGCGGATGCGGATTGCAAGGGTTATGCGGCATGCGACCCATAGCACCTAACCCCTGCGTAAAAGACAGCGACATACCCGTTATTCGTCCCCTGCTATGCACCACACACGACTATATATGTCACTATTTGCGGGATATACGGGGGCTCGAATGGGTGGAAGATTCGACCAATAGCGATATTCGCTACAAACGGAATGCCGTGCGACAAGAATTGAGTTCGTGGAGCAAAGCGGAAATAGAACATATCTGCGCACTGGCAGAACGCATACGGATGATGGATTGATGCGCCGCAAGCGGCTAATGATGGAATGAAGCATTATGGGATAATAGGTAAGCCGGTAGGGCACTCGTGGTCGGGGAACTATTTCAACGACAAGTTTGCCCGGGAAGGCATTGAGGCGGAATATAAACTCTATGAAGCACAACGCATAGAAGATGTTCCTGCCCTGCTGAACCAATTAGACGGCTGCAACATAACCATCCCGTACAAACAAGCCGTCATACCTTACCTGACAGCCATCGATCCCGTGGCACAAGAGATCGGCGCTGTCAATGCGGTGGACAAGCAGGGTAAGGGCTGGAATACCGACTGGATAGGATTTACCGACAGTCTGCGTCCTTTGCTGCAAGCGCAAGACACGCAAGCTCTCGTATTAGGCACCGGCGGTGCCGCACGGGCTATCCTATACGCCTTGAAGCAATTGGGCATACAAACCACAGTCGTCAGCCGGACACCTAAAAAAGACACAATAACCTACAACCAACTGACCGAAGACATGGTGCGCAGCCATACCATAATAGTCAACTGCACCCCCTTGGGCATGTCGCCCCATACAGACGAATGCCCCGACATACCCTACTCCGCCATCTGTTCGGCACACCTTTTGTACGATTGTATATATAACCCCGAACAGACCCTGTTCCTGCAAAAAGGGCTGGCACAAGGAGCCCGAATAAAAAACGGACTGGAAATGCTGCATAAGCAAGCCGAGGAAGCATGGAAGGTGTTTAGAGAGTAAAGATTAGAGATTAGAGATTAAAGATTAGAGATATGAAAAAAGTATTTTTGGCAGCGGTATGCTGCATGAGTGTAATGGCTGCACAAGCCAGAGAAGTAACCTACAACGTGTACTACAACGAAATCACCAACAAACGAGGTGAACTGTATCAGTACTCCGAACGCTATCTAGGTACAACCGATGTCATCTTGGCAGACAGCCACTTCTACGAGTTGGACAAAGTGAAAATGGTGGTGGAAGACCCCAAAAACGGTGCTACATCGGCTAACGGTCAGGCCAAGAAAACACCTAATACGTCCGTAAAAGAGCAACTGCCACTCAGTGAAGAGACATTGATGGCAACGAACCTGGCCAAGAAAGCCGAATGCGTAGCCAAACAGATATACCGCATTCGCGAAACACGTATGAACATTCTTGCAGGCGATGTGGAACACGCACCGGCTGACGGCAAAGCCATGCAACTGGTACTGGACGAATTGAATAAGCAAGAGAGCACACTGACAAGCATGTTCGTGGGCAAATCCGAAGTAAAGAACCTAAGACAGAGCGTGTCGGTGAACATTAGCGACACCGCCAAAACCATACAAATACCGCTACTGACCTTCAGTCAGAAGAAAGGACCGCAGGGCGCAGAAGAAGAGGGTGATGCTGTCATGTTGAACGTGAAACGCACCACAGAACAGGTGCTACAGCCCAATGCCAAGAAAAAGAACGAGTATGAGGAAAAAATAATCAGCAGCAAAACAACAATTACCTATCAGAACAAGACTATTTATGAAAAAACTTGTAACTTATAGTCTATTGCTCTTTGCCACCTTGGCTCAGGCACAGGAATTGAACTGCAACGTGGTCATTAACCATGACCAGGTGCAGGGTACCAATACACAGATATTCACCACGCTGGAGCAGTCCATCCGGGATTTTGTCAATAACCAACGTTGGACCGATATGACCGTAGCAGAAAAAGAACGCATTGAATGCACCTTTATGCTCGTGGTCAGTTCGGTAACGACCGACGGACTCTTCTCCGCCACTATGCAGGTGCAGAGCAAACGTCCCGTGTATAACACCACCTACCAAAGTACACTGGTAAACCTGCAAGACAACAGTTGCAGTTTTACCTATCAGGAGTTTGACCGGATAGAGTTTCAGCCGACCCAATTCACCAGTAACCTCGCATCACTGCTGGCTTATTACTGCTACTACATCATTGGTATGGACGCCGATTCGTATGCCAGGATGGGTGGAACACCGTATTTCCAGCAATGCGAGAATATTGTTCAACAGGCTCAATCTTCGTCTGCGAATACCTCTGAAATAGACGGCTGGAAAGCATTTAGCAGCACCAAAAACAGATATGCCATGATTAACCAAATCATGGACCAGGCTTTCGCCCCCTTCCGGGAGTATATATACACCTACCACCGCCTCGGTCTGGACATCATGAGCGATAACGTTGCCAACGGTCGCGCCCGCATCGCTGCTGACATCAACATCTTGCAAGAAGCCAACCGTGCCCGCCCTGCCACCAGTCTGGTCTATACCTTCATGGACGCCAAGAACGACGAATTGGTCAACCTGTTCCAAAAAGGCACCGCCGAAGAGAAGAAAAAAGTGTATGACGTGTGCATGGCAGTGGATCCGACACGGCAAGACCAGTACGATAAAATAAATAAATAATGCTGAAGCATTTAACGATACATAATTACGCGCTGATAAGTCAATTGGATATTGATTTTCAAGACGGTTTTTCGGCATTAACCGGTGAGACGGGTGCCGGAAAAAGTATCATCTTGGGCGCATTGTCTTTGGTCATGGGTGCCCGTGCCGATACACAAAGCATAACCGAAGGGGAAGACCACTGCGTAATAGAAGCCGATTTCGGGCAGTACCTGATACGCCGCGAACTGAACAGGAACGGCCGCAGTCGCACCTTTGTCAATGACGAGATAGTGACCCAGCAGGAACTGAAAAACCTGTCGGCACAACTGATAGATATACACTCGCAACATGCCAACCTGCTGATTGAAAACGACGATTTCCAATTATCTATCGTAGATGCTATTGCACAAAACAGCAAACAACGGGAGAGTTATCTGACCGTTTATGAGCAGTATAGAGCCACCGAAAAAGAGTTGCATGACTTAATCGCATTAGCCGACAAGACACGCAACGATGCCGACTATATCGCTTTTCAGTACCAACAATTGGCTGACGCCAACCTGCAAAGTGACGAACTGGACGAATTGGAACAGGAGCAGTACCGCTTGACGCACGCCGAAGATATCAAACGCAACTTGCAGGAAGTGTTGGCTAAACTGGATGACGAACAGGGTGCCGAATCACTTATCCACTCCTGCCACGTAGATACCGTCAGCGACGAATTGGAAGAGCGGTTGCAAAGTGTGGATATCGAACTGCGGGACATCATTGCCGACCTCAATAACCACTACGAACAAATAGAATTTAACCCGGAGCGGTTGAATGAAGTGGAGGAGCGACTGGATGTACTCAACACCCTACTCCGCAAACACCAAGTGCAAACGGTTGACGAACTGATTAGTTTGCGCGACCAACTGGCGGAACAGGTGAATCAAATAGCCAATTTTGATGAACAGATTGCAGAGTTGCAACAGCGTTTTAACCAAACCAAAGAGCAACTGACCGGTCAGGCTTCCGCCCTAACCCACAGTCGCGAACAAGTTCGGGAAACCATCTGCACCCAACTCATCCAATCTATGAACGCCTTGGGTGTGGCGCACGCCAACGTAGGTATAGCCATCGAACCGCTGCCCGACTTCACCCCCGACGGAATAGATAACGTTCAATTCCTGTTTGCAGCCAACTTGAATCAAAGTCTGCGTCGCGTCAGCGATGTAGCCAGTGGCGGTGAAATAAGCCGATTGATGCTCTGTATCAAAGCCCATATCGCCTCCACCAACGGACTTCCTACCATCATCTTTGACGAGATAGACACGGGTGTAAGCGGCGAAGTGGCCACGCAAATGGGCAAGATTATGCGTCAAATTGCCTCTTCGCGCCAAATAATCGTCATTACGCACTTACCACAGATAGCGGCACAGGCGCAGACACAGTATCGTGTCTATAAGCAAGATACCGACACGCGGACAAAGACACATATCAGTCAACTGACCGATGCGGAGCGCATTACAGAAGTAGCCTCCATGCTGGCCGGTAAACAACAATCAGAAGCAACCATTAAAACCGCAAAAGAATTATTATGTTGCCATTAGCAGAACGCATGCGTCCTAAGACGCTACAGGAATATATCGGGCAGAAACACCTGGTTGGAGAAGGTGCCGTCCTGCGTCAAATGATAGAAAGCGGAAATCTGTCATCCTTCATCCTTTGGGGTCCTCCGGGCGTAGGCAAAACAACCTTAGCCCGCATCATTGCGCATGAGTTGCAACGGCCTTTCTATACCCTGTCAGCTGTCACCAGCGGCGTAAAAGAGGTGCGTGACGTAATCGACAAAGCCAAACGCGAAGCACGGCTGAACAGCGGTCTGTTTGCCGCACAGGCAGACAAACACTGCCCTATCCTCTTCATCGACGAGATACACCGCTTCTCCAAGTCACAGCAGGACAGTTTATTGGGCGCTGTGGAAGACGGTACGATAACGCTGATTGGCGCCACTACGGAAAACCCGTCGTTTGAAGTTATCAATCCGTTACTCAGTCGCTGCCAGATATATGTGCTGCAACCGCTGGGCAAAGAAGACTTGTTGGATTTGTTGCATCGCACCCTGACCGAAGACGAAGAGATTCGCAATCGGCATATTGAGGTCAAAGAAAACGAAGCCATCCTGCGCTACAGCGGTGGCGATGCACGCAAACTGCTCAATATCATTGAATTGGTCTCCAATTCGGGCGTACAGGTGATGGATAACGACACCGTCACCAAGTGTCTGCAACAGAATCCCGTGGCATACGACAAAGACGGCGAGTTGCATTACGACATTATCTCCGCCTTTATCAAATCCATTCGCGGCAGCGACCCCGACGCCGCTATTTACTGGTTGGCACGTATGGTGGCAGCAGGCGAAGACCCGAAATTCATAGCCCGCCGATTGGTTATCTCGGCTTCCGAAGACATCGGTCTGGCTAACCCCAACGCCATGTTGGTGGCTAATGCCTGCTTCGACACGTTGACTAAAATAGGTTGGCCCGAAGGACGTATCCCGTTAGCCATGGCTACGATCTATTTAGCCACTTCGCAAAAATCCAACTCGGCTTATTTGGCTATTGACCAAGCCCTGGCGGAAGTGGATAAATCCGGTAATCTGGCAGTACCCTTGCATCTGCGCAATGCTTCTACCAAACTGATGGAAGAATTGGGTTACCACGAAGGATACCAATACGCACACGACTTCCCCAATCACTTCGTTCAGCAGCAGTATATGCCGGATGAATTGCAAGATACCAAGTTTTGGACACCGCAAGGCAGCCCGCAAGAGCAAAAAATAGCCGAGTGGATGAGACACCTTTGGAATGACAAAAGTGATAAAAGTGACAAAAGTGATAAAAATGACAAAAATGATAGAAACTAACATGCAGAGCATATACGTTCATATTCCTTTTTGCAAGAGTCGCTGTCGCTATTGTGACTTCTTCTCCACGACGCAACTGGACCGCCGCAAAGAGTATGTGGACACGTTATTAGCCGAGTGGGCATCATACCCGCATCATACCCCCAACACACTTTACTTGGGAGGTGGCACACCTTCTATGCTGGACGTAGAAGACATTAAACGCATCATTGATGCCATCGCCACCAAGGACACGACGGAGATTACCATGGAAGCCAATCCCGGAGACCTGACCCTTGACAAACTGGTAGCCCTGCGTCAAGCAGGCGTAAACCGTCTGAGTATAGGTGTTCAGACCTTCCGCACCCCCCTACTCCGTTTGATTGGTCGTCGCCACACGGGTCGCGAGGCACGTCAAGCCGTCCGCTGGGCACAGAAAGCCGGATTTAACAATATCAGCATAGACCTCATGTACGCCCTGCCCCGCCAGACCATGGTACAGTGGTCGATGGATGTGCGCAAAGCCGTTCGTATGGGGGTACAACATATATCCTGCTATTGTCTGACCTACGAAGAAGGCACACCTATGTGCGAGAGTTTGAAAAAAGGCGAGTTCCGCGCTGCCACGGAGCGTTTGCAGAACAGAATGTATCAGTTCCTGTGCAAAGTGCTGAAACGTCAGGGTTATGAGCACTACGAGGTGAGCAACTTTGCACTCCCCGGATACAGAAGCCGGCACAACAGCAATTATTGGAACGACACACCTTATATCGGATTGGGTGCCGGCGCACACAGTTACGACGGCAACAAACGCTGGTGGAATCCGTGCGACTTGGATATCTATATGCAAGGCATCAAGAACAATAATCTGCAACGTGAGACGGAAGATTTGACCGACGAACAGCACCATATAGAGCGTGTTATGTTAGGTCTTCGCACGTCAGAAGGCATTGAAGAACAAGAAGTTAGTTATGCAGCCGCCAAGGTGAACGACTACATAAACAGGGGTCTGCTAATGCGCCAAGGCAGTCGCTTGGTCGCTACGCAGGAGGGGCTGAATATATTGAATCGAATAATTGAAGACTTATTATGAATAAACAATTTCGTACCCAATTTTTGAAATGGTTCTGGGGCTTGTTTGCCGCAGGATGTGTAGTCATCGTACTCATTTTCTGGATGATCAACATGGGTTGGTTGGGTTATCTGCCTCCGTTGGAGGAGTTGCAGAACCCCAAAAACCGCTATGCAACGGAGGTTTTCAGTTCGGATATGCAGTCCCTGGGACGCTATTACCGCCAGGAGAACCGTGTCGGCGTGCAATATACCGACTTGTCACCGGACTTGATTAACGCCCTGATTGCCACCGAAGATGCGCGTTTCTACCAACATACAGGCGTAGATACGAAGTCACTCTTCCGTGCCATTCTAACCCTCGGTTCCGCCGGCGGAGGCAGTACGATAACACAGCAGTTAGCCAAGCAACTGTGGTCTCCGCGCGCAAGCAATATCTTCATGCGCGCCCTGCAAAAGCCCATTGAATGGGTTATTGCCACCAAACTGGAAAGACTGTACTCCAAAGACGAGATATTGCTGATGTACCTCAACCAGTTTGACTTCTTGTACAATGCCGTCGGCATTCAGTCGGCTGCACAGGTGTATTTCTCCACCACGCCTGCCAACCTGAAAACAGAGGAAGCAGCCACGCTGGTAGGTATGTGCAAAAACCCCTCTTACTACAATCCGGTACGTCGTCAGGAGCGCACGCTGAATCGCCGTAATACGGTGCTGAATCAGATGTATAAGTACGACTATATCACCGAAGAGCAATGCGATTCGTTAAAGCAGTTGCCGCTGGTATTGAAATACAACTCGGTGGACCACAAACAAGGTTTAGCCCCCTATTTCCGCGAATATCTGCGTCTGACGCTGACCGCCAAAGAGCCGAAAGAAAGCGACTACCCAGAGTGGAATAAGCAACAATACGAGATTGATAAACAACAATGGGAAAACAATCCGCTGTACGGATTCTGCCAAAAGAACACCAAACCGGACGGCAGTCATTATGATATCTATCAAGACGGTCTGAAAATATATACCACCATTGATTCCAAGATGCAACGCTATGCAGAAGAAGCCGTTCATGAGCACATGGTCTTTAAGCAGGAGCAGTTCTTCAAGGAGAAACAGGGCCGTTCATACGCACCTTTTGCCCGCACGCTGACCACCGAGGAGATAGACGGCATCATGAATCGCGCTATGCGTCAGACAGACCGCTACCGTGCGATGAAAAAAGCCGGCTGCAGTGCCAAAGAGATAGAAGAAGCCTTTAATACCCCCGTCGAGATGCAGGTTTTCTCGTACGACGGCATCAAAGATACGATTTTGAGTCCGTTAGACTCCATCCGCTGGCTCAAATACTTCCTGCGCTGCGGATTTATGGCTATTGACCCGCATAACGGTCACGTCAAAGCATACGTAGGCGGCCCCGACTTCACGCATTTCCAATTTGATA
>JAGHSG010000043.1 GCA_018066005.1 Bacteroidales bacterium
TGTGTCCTTTCCTATCTGCTGACGCCATTTGGTGTCTATCTTGTCGCCGTTGAGTATCCAGCACACATCGCCACTTGCAAAGGCTGAGGCACTCTTCATAAAGACATTATTGATTTTATCTATTGGGCAGTCTCTAAGCGTATAAGCTCTGCTGCATTTGGTGTCCAACGAGACGCAGTTGCTGACAGAATATTCAACATTGGCGTTCTTTGCCACTATACCGCAGATGCCACCGCACTGACTTTGGTCACTTGGCTCAACTGATACATTGCCTATATTGTAGCAACCGTTCATGGAAGCATTTGTCCAGCAAGAGCCGGCAATGCCACCTGCACAGGACTCGTACCCTGTGCTTTTCACGGTTGCACCATTCCAGCAGTTCTCTATCTTTCCGCTTGCAAAGTCACCGCAAATGCCTGCCACATGGCTCTTACCACGGAAATAACTATCCGTAATGCCGACATCGTGGATGTGGCCATTCTGGTCGGCCATGCCAAAAAGCCCGACTGGTGCCTTTGTTTCATCATTGAAGTAAAGTCCGCTGATGGTATGTCCGTTGCCGTTGAACTCGCCGGCGAAGCCCTTGTAAGTGTTGGGTTCACTGCCCCAACTGCCTATCGGAGTCCAAGGCTCAAACGTGCCGCTGTTGAGGTCGCCATTACTGTCCAGCACGCCAGCGTTCACCGTGATGTCTGCCGTAAGTATGGCACAGGCAGTTAAGTTTCCCTGGTTTACATAATCCGCAAACCACAACAGGTTGTCCTTTGTGGCAATCTGATAAGGATCGCCCGTTGAGCCGTTACCCTTTGAAGGTTTAGTGCCCGCAGCATTCGCAACCATGCAGCACATCAGAAGCACAGCTGAAAGCAGAAATCTTAATATATTCTTGTTCATTGTGTGTAATTTGTTCTTTTGACCGACATCGAAACATCTACAAATTTACTGCAAATTCCGCAATGTCGCGAACATATTGCAAAAAACATCCGGGCCATAAAGCCCGGACAAAACGTACATCGGTATTGGAATGTTTTAGATTACGTCTTGAATGCTTGGACGGCGTAAATAATGTCTGTTTTGCGACCACGTAATCTTGTCTGTAACCAATAGAGGCAAAAAGCCGAAACATTCTATTCCGGCATAGCGTGAAACAGACGGACGACAAATTTTATACCGTCATAGTCACCAATTCCGGTCTCGCCTTTCCAATACTTTGATTCAAAAAAACAAAAAGTCTTCATCCAAATCATGCCCGCAGAGTTTTCTTCATCACTCACCCAGTAGTCTCCAATATTTGGATCTACAATACGATAGGGACTTGTATAATACATCATGACGGATCTGCCTGTAACGGGCATGAAAAACGATGTGTTGGTGTTATCAAATAACCATTTATACCCCTTTCCTGTCCATTCTTTTTCTGAAATGTTGAACAGTGCATATAATTCTGCCAAAGAAGGGATATACCAACCGTTTTTATAGCATGATTTTTTTTCTTTTCTTTCTATATAATTGCCACAATCTTCAGGCGTATCTGCCCCGAGATTTTTAGTAGCTATGACAACTTTCTTGACAGGATAGTCTTCTCTAAAATTCCACAATACACCTCCATCTCCATTTTTAACTTCCGGCAACTCCACAACGATTCCTTCCACTCCGTCGAGCATCCCGATGGTGCCTACGGGAGAATCGCGGGTGATGAACGTTAAAACTCCCGGAGTTTCGTCATCGGGTACGAGGTTCTCTTCATTCTTCGAACAACCTGCAAGGAATACCAAGGATGTGAGTATAAGTAAAAGTGTCTTCTTCATTGTCTGTTGCTTATTTCAGCAAAGATAATCATTCCCTGAATGCAGGCAAACATATATCGGTATGGGATGTTTCCAATCCAGTTTCCAGTTTCCGAAAATCAGTTTCTTCGTTTCCAACAACAAACGCTGTGTCCATTGTTCAAAATAATTACCTTAAGATGTCGGTCTTATACTTTCTACTTCAAAATTAATTTGGTCAATGGCTTTGTTTTTAGCCTCGTTTATGCAATTTTTGGATGTAGCGCTAGCGATAGCGGCATTAGCTTCAGCTACGGCTTTATCGATATTGCTTTTCGCATCATCTTTGACATAATCTGGAACTTTTTCAACTTCAAACTCATTTATCTCGGCCTTAGCCACTTCGGCTTTTGCCTGAACTTCAGCTAAAGCACGTGCTTTAGCTTCGTTCAATTCTTTGGAATATTTATTCTCGACATCAACAATTATCCATTGGATTGTCTTTTCTGCAACTTCCTTTGCTTCGTCGATTTCGGCTTTGGATGTAGAGCTTTCGATAGATAGTTCAGCATCAAGT
>JAGHSG010000050.1 GCA_018066005.1 Bacteroidales bacterium
AATAAATGACCCGTCGTCTATCCATATTATGTCTTGTCGCACTTGCGCTAATCGGATGCAAGGAACAGCAACTCACCTACTCCTCCAACGCCAAGTTGTCGCTATCTGCCGACTCGGTGCTCTTTGATACCATCTTCACGGCTGCCGGCAGTTCGACCCAACAAGTGATGATTTATAATCGCAACAGCAACGCTATCCGTATATCCCGTGTCTGGTGGCAGAAAAACGATGGACAAGGGCACTGTTTCTTTGCCAATCTGGACGGCGAGAATAATATCAATAACTTGCGCGACATAGACATCAACGGTGGCGACAGTCTATACTTGTTCCTGCGTGCCGAGATAGACCCCTATAACAACGACGCCCACCCCATCGAATCAGACACCCTTTGGTTGGAATGCAACGGTACCCGCACGCCCCTGTACGTGGAAGCGTATGGTATGGATGTGGAGCGTATCCGCACGGATTCAGGCAGCACTATCTATCCCAACGGGCTGCGTCTGACAGCTGCCAAGCCCTACCTCATCTACGACACACTGTGGATAGCCGGTAAACTGACTATTGAGCCGGGGGCAACACTTTATATGCATAAGAATGCGCATATCATCGCGTATGGTAATGTAGATGCCCAAGGGACTCCCGACAAGCGCATTCGCATTATGGGTGACCGCACGGACAAACTATTTCCCAAAGTGCCTTACCGTGTTGCCAGCGGTCAGTGGGGCGGTATCTACTTATTCCGTTTGGACTCCATGCCTAACCCGCTCAGCACCTCGTATCGTTTGGCGAATATAGATATTCTCAGCGGTACGGTTGGACTGTTCTGCCATAGCAACACGCCCGAGAATAAGCCCAAACTCTATCTGCGTAACGCACGCATTCACAACATGGCGGAGTACGGAGTGGTCATGGAGAACACCAATGCCGAGATACTGAATACCGAAGTCAGCAACTGCGCTTCGTACGGGCTGTATATGGCAGGCGGTAAGCATATCGTGGAGCACACCTCCGTCGCCAATTATTTCGGTTATCCCTACACGACCATCAATATCCACAATGTCAACCGCGAAGATGTGGCAGGCGTTTATATCTTGGCAACGTCCTACGATATGGACGAGTCTGTCTCTACTCTCCGCAACTGCATAGCCACAGGTGCCGTGACACCAGCTTTGGTGGTGGATAGTATTCCCGAGAGCGGTTTCCAAGGGCAGATAACCGGTTGTTACTTGCAATGCGACACGTTGCCTGCCGAATGGGCTTCGCAGAATGTCTATGCGCAGAAAAACGACACGGTCTTCAAGAACACGTACTACCTCTATAACGAGTATAATTACTACGATTTCCACCTCTACGACAACTCCCCTGCCCGTCGCATCGGCTTACCTTTGTCATCGTTGCAACTGGACGGAAGGAACAAGGACTTGGACGGTCTGGACCGCGACCCCGAGTACCCCGATGCAGGATGCTATGTGTACCCGCAATAATTGGCTGTTCTTAACGGTGGTTCAACGGTAGTTCACACTACTATGAGATATATAGCGACCATAGGTTTTTTTGACGGTGTGCATCGCGGGCACCTCTTCCTGATTCAGCAACTCATTGAGCGTGCCGAGCAGAAGCATTTGTCGTCTATGCTCATCACCTTTGGTGACCATCCCCGTCTGACTTTGGAAGGCAAGTCGCCCGAACTGCTCCTGACCCGTGAAGAACGTGAAGAGCGGCTCAAACAAAGCGGGGTTAATCAGGTGGTGGAATTTAATTTCTCCGTCATTCAGAACATGACCGCCGAAGAGTTTATGGATGTCCTCCACGACCGTTGCGAAGTGGATGTCTTACTCATGGGCTACGACCATCGGTTTGGCAGCGACCGTCTGCAAGATTTTGAAGCGTACCGCCAAGCCGGTATCCGCGCAGGCATACAAGTTGAACTTGCGCTCGCGTACAACAACCCATCAACCCATATATCGTCAACCGCCATCCGCCGTGCGTTGCACGAAGGACGAATAGCTGATGCCAACGCTATGCTCGGCTATCCGTATGCGCTAACGGGGACGGTCGTTCACGGACGGCATATAGGAACCGAATTGGGATTCCCGACAGCCAACCTCTCTGTGCCTGCCGACAAACTCATTCCTCACCAAGGAGTCTATGCTGCAACCTGCAATCTACTACCTACTACCTGCAACCTACTACCACTCCCCTGCCTCGTCAACATAGGTACCAACCCCACCTTTGGGACGGACCTGCCCTTATCCATAGAAATACATATCC
Source organism: Bacteroidales bacterium (assembly GCA_018066005.1). Taxonomy (GTDB): domain Bacteria; phylum Bacteroidota; class Bacteroidia; order Bacteroidales; family Paludibacteraceae; genus Colicola. The sequence continues at coordinate 2,272 of JAGHSG010000050.1, forward strand.
CCAATTGTCATGAAGACTTGTATGGGCAGTCGCTGATCGTACAACTGACGGCGTTTGTTCGGGATGAAAAAAACTTTGCTAATTCACAGCAATTGCAACAGCAGATTCAGGAAGATATCCGTCAGATGGAACAATTGCTACAAAATAATTGATTATGAAAAAGTTTGTGTGTTTGATTTTTCTCGGCATCGCTACTTGGTTGAGTGCGCAGACCTACCAGGTGTACAGCGTACATGGTTTGGTTATCAACAACTCGGACGGTTCACCGGTCGAGATGGCTGCCGTGCAACTCTACAAGATGACCTCCGCCAAAGATAGTTCGATGGTCACCGGTGTGCAAGCCGATTTGAACGGTGAATACTGGCTCACGTCTATTCCCGCGGGCGATTACAAGATATGGGTGTCCAGCATCGGTTTCAAGCCTCAAAGCAAAACCATCAAGGTGCAGAATAACCTTGCCGTCCCCACAATACGGCTCAAAGAAGACGTGGAACTGCTGCAAGAAGTGCAGGTAAAGGGTAAAGCCGCCGAGATGACCGTCAAAGGCGACACGATTGAGTATAACACCGCCGCTTATCAGGTGGGCGAGAACGCCATGGTCGAAGACCTGCTCAAGAAAATGAACGGTGTGCAGGTGGACAAAGAAGGTAAAGTAACCATCAACGGCGAAGAGATAAAGGGGGTGCGTATTGACGGTAAGAAATTCTTCGGTGATGACGTACAGGCAGCCACCAAGAACATCCCAGCCGACATGATTCAGAAGATACAGGTCATTGATGAGAAATCCGATATGGCCAAACTGACCGGCTTTGAAGATGACGAGACTGAGCGTGTCATTAACCTCACTCTCAAAGAAGACCGCAAGAAAGGTGTCTTCGGCAATTACAACGCCGGTTTGGGTGCTGATATCTACCCTGCTATGGATACGTGGCGCGCCAAGGACGATATGCGTTATACGGCAGGCGTCTTCACCAATATATTGGCAGGCGAGAGTCAGACAACCGTCATCGGGTCGGCTAATAATACCAACGAGATACGTTCAGGACGCGGACGCAGTATGTTTGGCGGACAGAACTCCGGCATCACGTGGGCGGAGAACGTAGGTATCAACACCAACATTGATTTTACCAACAAGATAGCCAAGCGGGATAACCAGTCCTCCCTGCTGTTCGGTGGCGACGTGTCGTTTAACCATTCGCTGAACAATATGCACTCGCTCAGCAATAAGGAGAGTTATTCGGGACCGGTCACCATCTTCAATACCGACTCCACCGACAAAGACTCGCACGGCTGGGATGTCAACGCACGCTTTGAGTTAGAATACCAGATTGACACCCTCAATAAGATTATTTTCAAGCCCAATATCGGCTATACCAATAGTTATAGCGACGAAGACAAGACCTATATCTACCGCCGTGACTCCACCGATGCTTCTGTTGCACAGAACAAGACGCAGGACACCATCACCTCCGGCTCGCAGTACCGCTACAACAAGTCCGAAGACATCAAAATAGGCTTACGTATGATTTACAATCATAAGTTCTACAAACCCGGACGGTCGATTACTCTTAATCTTAATGTTGATTTTACCAACAACAAAGGCAAGACGACCACCGATGCCAAGGACAGGCTGGCGGACACCACCAAGATAGACCAGTACACCCATTCCAAGAGCAACACGCTTAACCTGCGCTTGCGTACTTCGTGGGTGGAACCGATTGCGGGGCATAACCATTTCTTGGAGACTGTTATCATGTTTGGTACCAACCTGCGCCGTAGCAATAAGGACCAATACGATTTCAATAATCAAGACAGCGCGTATATTTATAGTGAGGATTTCTCCAACCGGTTAGAAAACACGTTTTTCCAAGAGTCTATATCGCTCAGTTACCGTTATATCAAGTCCAATACGGATCTGACTATAGGTGCGCAGTTCAATCCCTCGCAGACTATCTCGCGTACATACTACGGAACGGCACTCGCACGCGACACGACTATCTATGCCTGGAACTGGAGTCCTACGGTACGGTTCAAGTATAATTTTGGTAAAAAAGAGTTTGCCCGCATCCACTACCGCGGACGCAATAACCAGCCTTCCATCAACCAGATGGAGCCTGTGCGTAACAACTCCAACGCCATGAACGAGACGGTGGGTAACTTGGGACTTAAACCCGCTTTTGCGCATAACATACACGCCATGTACAGCAAGTTTGACCAAGATAAGTTCTGGTCCTTGATGACCGGTCTGCACGCCACCGTTACGCAGGATGCCCTGGTTAATAACTCCATCTACGACAAGACAGGTAAACTGTACCAACAGACGGTTAATGCCAAGGGAACGCCGTGGAATATATCCGGCGACCTGATGTTCAACACGCCTTTTGCCAATAAACTGCTGCAATTCAACACCCGCACATCCTTGTCGTATAACGAGCGACTTATGTATATCTCCCACGAGATGGATGCCGATGTTATCCATGGCATGATGGACCGCGACTGCTTCCCGCTGGGCGAAGAGAGCAAGACCGGCAATATAACCGTGCAGGAGAACTTGGCGTTGCGCCTCACGCACGACATTGTCGATTTAGGCGTTGTAGGCAATATATCGTACACCCGCACGCTCAATAACCTCAACTCGTCTTCGTTGAGTAATGTCTTGGATTGGAGTATCACGGGTGATGTCACGTTCCACCTGCCCAAGAGTTGGAATATAGCAGCGGACTGTGGTTATACGGCACGTTACGGATATACAGGACTGAATAATGTCAACGAAGTCATCCTCAATGCCTCTATTGACAAGAGTTGGGGCAATGCCACGCTCGCCCTGAAGGCGTATGACCTGCTGCATCAGAAGAAGAACATTGTGCAGATTATTAACGAGAACTCCATCACCTACCAGCAATGCAACACCCTTCCGACGTATGTCATGCTGACGTTCACGTACAAGTTCAACAAGATGGGTGATATGAAAGCCACCGGCATGGGGGGCTATATGCAGGAGATGATTGAATCCGGTGCCGACCCGTCCAAAGGCAAGATGCCTTCCGGTCCCCCACCCTTTATGCGATAGCAATTAGTATTTTATTTGCATATATCAAAAAAAAAGTGTACCT
>JAGHSG010000084.1 GCA_018066005.1 Bacteroidales bacterium
TACTCATTTCCACGCCATCCACCAATTGCAATTGGATATCCGGATATAGTTGGGCGAAATAGCGGTAGGGACGGTCCGTATCGGCAATATATTTGACTATCTGCCCCAATCCGCCGCTGATGAGTACACTACTTAATAGGAATGAAGCCCATCCGGCTTTGTAGAGCAGGAGTAATGCCACGATGACATACGGTACCCATTCGCCTACATAGGTGTAGTATTGAAAGAAAAAGTCTCCCGCTTGTGTATGCGTTCCGTTCAGCCACAGATGTATGGCGGCTTTGTCGTAGTACGCAACACAAATCCCTAAAGCAACGCAAAAGACGAAGCTCACGATGAGAAAGGGGATACTATTTTTGACGGATGGATGCATAACTATTTATCGGCAGCAAATCCCAACACGGTGTAGGTGTGTCCGTTGATTTGGATGATGACCTGTCCGTTTTTCAATACTTTGAATTCGGCGTTAGCCGGTACGCGGATGATATTGTCCGCAGCGGGTCCGTCGCAGTAGTCGTCTCCGAAGGATTGTGTCAATTGGTTAAAATCAACTTTTTGTCCCTGTTTATTGCCCCATATATATTCGGCTAACTCGGGGTAGTCAATAAACGGATTGCGGTTACCCTGTAGTTGGTTAACGGCTATGGCACGGTCTAATTCTTGTTGACTAACGGGGTCCATTCTATGCCAACTCAGCAACAAATCCATCAGCCAAGGTTGGAATTCGTGGTAATTATCGTTTGTCATTGATTGGCCACACTCGTCCGTCGTTTTCCAGCGTATTTCTTTGTAGCACGTAGCGATATAAAACCATGCACGTGCAAAGTCCCCTTTGTATTCGTCTGCGGGGCAGAAGACACGGCAAGTTAAGCCATAGTTACTGCCGCTACCAATAACAAAAGTTCCATTATTAAAGGTGGTGTCGGCAGGTATGCCGGGTGGAATATCGTTTTTGGACCGGTTCGCGCTATAATCCGCAGGAACGAGCGCAAAGAGGTCTCGATAAGCCCGTTTGCAACCTTTTTGTCCGCCCCACCATGAGTTAGGCAACATGTGCTCGATATCACATCCTTTGACGCTGGCGCACGTGTCTTGCGCGTCAAAATAGCGGATGGAGTCGGAGTACATGTCGAAGACTTGGTTGGTTAATGTGTCGCGATCGGTGTAGAAGAAGCAACACCACGTGCTATGGTTGCCGCTACCATAGGTGTAGCGATGCCCGCATTTCATGATGGAGGATAGGGTGTTCATCAAGTCTTCATCGTGCTTACCCTGCACCTCGTTGTAATAATGACAAGGCATAGGTCCAAACTGCATGTGTGTGGTGTCAAAATCAACTTTTGTTCCCTTGGCCCAGACCTGTAGCGGAACGGATTTGGTAACGGTATTATAGTCCTGTCCGATGGCTATAATCTTCAATGTATCCGTGAGATATTCCCCATCAATACTGGCATCTCTGGATTTAATCAGATACGACACGGTCACTTCTCCTCCCGTAGGCGATAAAGTAGATGGTGTAACCCGAAAAATGGTGTCGTTATATTTGATGGTATATTCTTCGGCAGGCACGACCAAGGGCATCAGTTCCAGATCCAAATCAGTCATGGTAGAACGTGCTTTGATCTGTATGGTGGTGTCCTGGGTTGCGTACTGTTTATAAGAAGTGACACCGTTAAAATTGATGCCGGAAGGTGCTGTTATCTTGGCTCTTAGCGGATAGGGGTCTTCGGCCGTAAAGACAATTTTTTGCACATAAAAACGGTTGTTTTTATTCGTCAGCGCGGCCAGCGTGATACTATCCGTCATCCCAAGTGCATGAATTGTGTAAGGATAAATCTGTGTGGCATGTCCTTTTTCCCATTGAATCGTATCTCCACAAACACAGATAGGATTGATGGAGTCCTTGTTGTTACCCCCAAAAGCAGCGGCATAAATAGTCAGGTCTTGAATGTTATAGGCTTCATTCAGACCAATCATCAGATTTCCTTTTTCGTCTTGTTTGCCTATTTTGATACCGAAAGTAGGTTTGGCAGCATACACTAATTCAGCATTCAGTATGCGTTCGGCACAGTCATCTGTTGAGGTTGAAATAATTTCCTCAAGCGTATATTTACGCGTGGTGCCATCTTCTATGTTGGCACTTTTGAACCAAATGGTGTACTCCTCTGCCTGCAGACAGCAGGCAAAGCATGTCAATAACAGTACAAGACAAGTCTTTTTTTTCATAGATATAGTGTTAAAATTGCTTAACAGTAGGTTAAACCCGCGTTAAACCGGCGTTATACTCGCGTTTCACACCCGATAAATACAGGGCTACTCGCGGGTCGTCCCGCAGGCGAAAAGGAGATTAAGTAGGACATACCACAAGATGACGGCGGAACCGGCAAAGACTGCAAACTCCCAGTGCCCATACCGAACAGACTCCAAGACACAGAGAATAATCAGTACGAGTGCGCCGATGAGGAACATATATTTGTCGGCATTGTCTTTCCACGACAGGTTGTGGAATTTGAGACTGAAGAAAGGTATCTCAGCCAGCAGCAGATAGCAACTGAGCAGACTGATAACGACCAATACCCACGGCATCCAGCAGGCGGTCATCATCTGATAAGGCATGCAGCACAGCGAAGCCCAGAAGATAGCGTTGGCAGGGGTTGCCAGTCCGATAAACGAGGACGTCTGACGTTCGTCCAAGTTGAATTTGGCAAGGCGCAAAGCCGAGAAAGCAGCCATCAGCAGGACAATCAGACTCCACCAACCGATAAGGGGACGGAGGTAGCAACACAACATCATGGAAGGAGCCAGACCGAAGGTTATGTCATCGGCCAACGAGTCCAGTTCAACACCCATTTTATTACTTATACCCAAAGCACGCGCGGTCATGCCGTCAAAGAAATCAAAGAAGGCACCGAGCAGGATAAGACCAAAAGCCCACAGGTAAGCCCCTTGAGTAGCCATCAGCGTGGCAAGGGCGCCACTTAACAGATTACTGCAAGTGAAGAAATCAGGAATAAGTCGTTTAGCATTCATAATTTACGTTGTACAATTAGTGTGATTAATATACTGGGGATACAACAAATCATCACAATCCAGAAGAAATTGATATATCCCACATGATCCGCAATCCAACCGGCGATAAGTCCCGGTAACATCAGTCCGAGGAACATAAATGCCGTGCAGATGGAGAAATGCGCTGTTTTATACGGTCCGTCAGCAAAGTACATCATATACAGCATGCACGCCGTATAGCCGAGCCCGTAACCTAACTGCTCAAAGCCGATGCACGCGGCTATCTTCCAGAACTCGGTCGGTTGTGCAATAGCCATATAGCAATAGACGATGCAGGGGAGTGTGAGCATGAGGCACATCCACAGCATGACTTTCTTCAAACCATGTTTGGACGCAGCCAAACCGCCCACGATGCCACCCAAGAGCATCAAGCCGATGGCAATAAAATTGAGCAGACCTATCATGTCTTGCGTCAAGCCCAGACCGCCTATTTCCATAGGATCGCGCAGGAAAGGCAGTTCCATTTTCAGGAGCAGAGCTTCCGGCAGACGGTATAAGAGCATGAAACATAATGCCAACAGGATGCCCTTTTTTTGGAAGAAAGTAGCCCACGTGTTGCCGATGGCTTGCCATATACCGCTTTTGGAAGCGGCATCCGTGTTCTCTTCGGCTTTGGGCATCGCCCACACGTGCCAAAGAGCCATGAGTGCCAATAAGGCAGAGCAGATGAGTAAGGTGTATGTCCAAGCATTCGCAACGGAGGTCTTACGCGACAAGACACCGACCAGAACCAGCAGAACGGACTGGCAGAAGATATTCGCCAACTTGTAGAATGTGGAACGAATGCCCACAAAGGCCGATTGCTGTTTGTCCGTCAGCGCCAACATGTAATACCCGTCGGCTGCTATGTCGTGTGTGGCGGAGGCAAAAGCGGTGACAGTGAATAAGATAAGGGCTATTGTGAAGAATCCCTTAGGTGCCAGCCACGCCAATAAACCTACGCTGACGCACATCATGACCTGCATTATGATGACCCACCAACGTTTGGTGCGAATAACATCCACGAAGGGGCTCCAAAGGGGTTTGATAACCCACGGAAAGGTAATCAAACTGGTAAAGAGAGCGATGCGCGTATTGCTTTCACCCAAGTCTTTGAACAGGGCTATACTCAGTACCGTAACAATGAAATAAGGTATGCCTTCGGCAATATAAAGTGTGGGGACCCATAACCAAGGGGTCCCCGACACATTATTATTATGTACGCGCGTGCGAGAGCTCATCTGTACATAATTTTTTTACGATTTATTGGAAATTGCTGCGGTTATCTTCAATCTCGGCTTTTTCTTGAACTAACGAGATAGCTTGATAAGGCAACGAATAAGCGTAGCGCATGTTCATTTGTTGAATCATAGCGGCATCGTCTTGTGTGCCTTCTGCAACAACCTGCTGACCGGGAACGAGCATATAAACGCCTTGCACACCTTTGACGGGAGCGCTCAGTTGACCTTGTGCGGTAGCAAAGGCAGCACCTACAACGGCAGGTTCCATAGCGTTAGCGAAGCGGCTGTTGTTGAGAGCCACGCCTTCGGCGTTCTGGATTTCTACGTTAGCCATCTGGGCAGCTTCTTGCAGCGTGGTGGCTTTGTTCAAAGCGCTCATCATCTGTTCGGCTTTCTTGTTAAGAATAACCTTGGCTGTCAATTCACCCTCTACCTCTTTCAGTGTGCGGTATTCGCCGTCGCTCACTTCGCTGAGCAGGGCAATAACGAATTGGTCACCGCACTCAAAGACGTCACTTATGTCACCTTCGTTGGCTTCAAAAGCCCAGCGAACGATGGCGCGACTTTGTTTGAGTTGAGCAATCTTATCCTGATTCTTGTCCAAGTTGTAAGCGGGATAGAGACGCAGACCTTCCTGTTCGGCAGCAGCACGGAAAGACACTTCGTCGGGATTAGTCACGATGAACTGTTTGGCTTTGTTATACAATACCGAATAGGTCTTGGAAGACGGAGTTACCAGGCGCTCTACGAAAGCGATTTTTACTTTGGGAGTAGCTTTGGACACTTCTACGCATTGCAGCGTAATCTCACCCATACCCTGAGCGATGGTGAATTGTTCCACTTTCTTAGCTTTGAAAGCCTTCTCGGCAATATTTTGGGGCAGCATAGCCTCGGTGTACCAAACGGCTTCGGGTTCTTCTTTTACGCTGTCGGGATAAACGGGGCACAGTTTAACGGAGTCGGGCATCGAATAGCCGCACTCAATCAGACGTGCCATACGGTAGGTACCGTCGGCAAAGGTCAGAGGCATGAAGGCGTCTTTCTTGGCGTCCTTGCCGAAAGCGAACTCTTTGTAAGCCTCGGGGATATTCTCTTCGGAGTAGTTGAAAGCGGTGTACATAACGTCCGAATTGGTGTTTACGACCAAAGCGGGATCGTCGGTTGTTTGCAATTCGGCCTCAACGGCTTGCATCTCTTTCTCTGCCTGTTGGAAGTCTTCCTCGGAGGGAACGATGGCAAAACTCAAGTATTCAACCGAGCGGTTGGGGGTTTGTTTGTAGAGTTTTTTCTGTTGGTTGTAGAGTTTTTTCAAATCTACATTCTTAACCGTGATGGTAGAGTCAGCAACAGCCGAATAGGGTTGCATGATGTATTGGGCATCCACGGTTGTTTGGTTAGCCAAGAATTGATATTTGGCGTCAATGTTGTTGGCTGTCAGCAGTTTTTGTACCAGGTCGGTATATTTCTCCTGCATACGGGTCAGACGAACGGCGTTCTCCCAATACATCCAATAGGTCTTGGCTTGTTTGAGGTTAGCGGCTTGTTCTTCGTTCTCTGCTTCCTGTTCGATGGAGTGCAAGAAACGGACGAGGTTGTCGCGGCTGAACTGACCGTTCTCGTCAGCAAAGGCGCGGCGTTGCATAATCATCTGGTGAGGATTTTGTCCGATGCACAACTCGCTGAGTTCTTCGTTGGTCACGTCCATACCGATTTTCTCGCATTCGGCGCGCAGGGTCCAGTCCATGACCATCATCTGCCATACTTGGTTGCGGATCTGTGCAGCCAAATCTTCGTCCTGGTCGGTGCGGCCGGTCTCGATTTTGTACACTTCGGTCAGTTGGTCTTTGGCGGCTTCGTATTCGGTGAAGTGGACTTTACGTCCCTGAATAGTGCCGACATACTCGCGACTACGGTTGAAGAAACTGCTTCCTGAGTTCAGGAAGTCACCTAAAATAAATGCTAACATGGCCAAACCCACGATAATCAGCAGGGCGACGCCATGGTTACGAATTTTTTGTAATGTTGCCATAAATGTTTGTTAATATTAATTATGTTTATTTGGTGCAAATAGGTTTTCCGCTTCTGTTTTCAAAGATAGACACCTGTTTGATGTTCCACAGCGGAGCCACTTCATCGGTGCTGCGATAGACAAAGGCGATTTGTGTCTTGTCGCTGATGTAATCGGTTATATCCAGTGTGTCATTTACGTACTTGGGTAATGTGCCGGAGTTGAAATTAGGTATTTCCATCTCGTCCCAATTCTTGCCATCTTCGGTTACGCGCACGGTCAGCATATCTCTAACGGTAGCGGCGTTGCCCTGTTGGAAATAGGTCTGGAAGGTTAACTTGGCAGTTTGCATGTTGTATTGTGCCAGGTTGATGGGTTGCGACACCAGTTCAACCTCGCTAGTTACGGCTTGGCCGTCCGGTTTGGCTTGTGCCACAACGCAATTCTCTTTTAGGTTCCAAACGTTCATACTCGGGTCTATAATAGCCTTCTGTGTCCAATAATCCAAGGTGGTGAAGTCTTCCATAAAGACCTTAACATCTTCCATCGGGTATGCCGACGAATTGGAAGTCCAATAGAGGTAGGCGTTATAATTCTTCGATTGTGGAGTCTCGATGGTGCTGTTGTATTTGGTTATCTTACCGCGGATGATGACGGTATCTCCGACAGCGATCTGATCCATGTCCGTAAAGGGCTTGTTGTCGATGCCGTAGATACGATATGCTTCAAATTCTACGGACGAGGTCTGTGAGTCGCGGATGTAGAAGATGGCGTTGCCATAACCGCTCATACCATCTGCATGCTTCTTGTCAAAGGAGCAGACAATACCGCAGATGTAGTATTCTTGGTCCGTTGTGGCTTGGTTTTCCAGCGTCTTGCCGATAGCGACAGCCGTGTGAACGGAGATGTAGGGTAGGTCTTCCATGCACGGAACGGTAATGGTGTCGTAGGCAAATGTACTTTGTTCAGGCCCGGACGGGAAGTCGTTGTGGTCACAGGCGGTAAAGCCCACCAAGCAAACAATCGCAGCAAATAAGTAGTGTGTAAATCTCATACTATTCGTAATTTAACGCGCAAAATTACAATTTTTCGCGCACATACGCAAGCAATTATTAAAAAAAGTGTATTTTTTTTTGATTTTTGTTTGTCAGTTAAAAAAAAAGTTGTATCTTTGCACGATTTTTATAAACATAGATGGCTTATCCACAACCAAACCAACCGGCACCTCGTCGTGGCCGTGTAGAAAAAGAGATGCCGAACAGAATCAACGACAAGATTCGCGGCGTGAGTCAAGTTCGCCTTGTGGGCGACAATGTAGAGCAGGGTATCTATTCCTATCAGGAAGCTATCCGGATTGCTGATGAGCAGAATCTCGACCTTGTTGAGATTAGTCCCAACGCCGATCCACCGGTATGCCGAGTGATTGACTACCAGAAGTTCCTTTACCAGAAGAAACGGAAGGAGAAGGAGCAGAAAGCCAACTCGAAAAAGATTGATGTCAAGGAGATTCGTTTCGGACCTCAGACCGACGAGCATGACTATCAGTTCAAGTTGAAGCATGCCATGGAGTTCTTGAAGGACGGCGACAAAGTGAAGAGTTATGTCTTCTTCCGCGGTCGCTCTATCCTGTTCAAAGAACAGGGCGAAGAGTTGTTGGCACGTTTCTGCAAGGATTTGGAAGATTATGGCAAGCCCGAAGCAACGCCCAAACTGGAGGGTAAACGCATGATTGTTATGCTTGCCCCTAAGAAGTAGGGTTAAAGTCCTAACATAGTCCTAACAATGTCCTAACATGGTCGAGCGGTCCTAAGGCTACCGACGACCTAAAATAATACTAATAATTAAAATTTAAACAAAATGCCAAAGGTAAAAACTAATTCCGGTGCCAAAAAAAGATTTACTCTTACCGGAACGGGTAAGGTTAAGCGTAAACGCGCTTACCACAGTCACATTCTGACTAAGAAGACCAAGAAGCAGAAACGTAACTTGGATCACGTTGCTATGGTCGATCAAACAAACATGCGTAGTATCCGCGAAATGCTGTTGCTGCGTTAGTATTAACCATCAAATTTTTTTATTGAACTATGCCAAGATCAGTAAATCATGTAGCTTCTCGCGCACGCCGCAAGAAAGTTATGAGCCTCACGAGAGGTAATTTTGGTGGCCGTGCTAATGTTTGGACCGTCGCCAAAAACACGTTTGAGAAAGGTTTGCAGTATGCTTACCGTGATCGTAAGAACAAGAAACGCACATTCCGTGCTTTGTGGATTCAGCGTATCAACGCTGCCGCTCGTCTGGAAGGACTGAGTTACAGCCAGTTGATGGGTGCGTTGAAGAAAGCCGGTATTGTCATCAACCGTAAAGTCCTCGCTGACCTCGCTATGAATCAGCCGAAGGCTTTCAAGGCTATTGTTGACAAAGCCAAGAAAGCGTAAATCCTGAATTGTCAGGGTTTTGTTCTTCTGTGACAAGAAAAAAAGCTGTTCAATATTGAGCAGCTCTTTTTTTTGATATGTAGATTTTTGTATACAAAATGCAGAAAGATTTGCATAAGTCAAATTTTTGTTGTATATTTGCGACCGAAATGTTTGTTGTACCACTGCGACCGAAATTAAAAACCATCATAAGATATCATAAAGTATCATAAAATAACTTTAAAT
>JAGHSG010000024.1 GCA_018066005.1 Bacteroidales bacterium
AGCGCGTAGCAGCATAGTGGCTGGTTGCAAAAACGGCACTACGCATCGTTCCTTGCATCCATAACTCATGCACAAAACGACGGTAGATATACTTGGCATATGTCAAGTCCGCAAACTTGGCTTCCTCAGGGAAGGTATAAGTCTCCAACCACGGCAGTAACTCCAAATCCAATGCCAAACCCAGATTACGGTACTGTGGGGCATGAGCGTGCAAGTCATTAAAGGCCGGAATGAGCAGACGGTCTCCAAAGTCAATTACTTCCACATCTCTGAAGGTGTCCGGTAACGACGCATACGTTCCTTCTATGGTTCCATTGTCACGAACGACAATATATCCATGTTCAAGGATACGGAACCCCTTGGGAGTTGGGGTGTCAATCAGATTGGCGCGATAGATTTTCATAAGGCATTATTTTGTATTGTTGTTTTTTTTGAAAAAAATATATTGAATCAAGAAATTAACGATACCTGCTACAAAGATTACTATATACGTAATAATCGTATTGTTGGCATCCGGCAATAGACGCAACACAAAAGGCAAGAACACCATTTGTAGAATTAGGTTGATGCCACGTGCCAAGGCAAAACCGCCTGCATTGGTCAGATTGGGACGAGTTTGGAACGTGTACCAATTCGTGGCAAAATAGTTTGGAATCATCTCCAATATATTACCCAAGGCGAAAGCGACATAATACGGTAGCGAATCCTTGATAGGCTGGTCCATAAGCCACATGACCATGCGGAAGAACCACTCCTGTACAAACATACCTATACTTCCGATTACCATAAATCGGAGAGCATTCTTAACCTTTTCCGGCAGATAAGCACTCGGCAGTTTAGACGGTATGTCATTTATTTTCATCACCTCTAACCACTAAGCATTCAACGTTAAACTCTTCATCATCTCCTCCATAGCAGCCGTCAGACCGTTCACGTCACGTCCTCCGGCAGTAGCCAAGGCAGGTTGACCGCCGCCACCACCCTGAATAAATTTGGCGCAAGTCTTAATCATATTTCCGGCACTCTTGCCTTCTGCCACCAATGGTTGGCTCAGATAAACCGTCAAAGCCGGTTTACCGTCGCATTGCGTGGCAGCCACCAAGGCGAAACGCTCGGTATCAAACTGCTGCTTGAGCATAGGTACCATATCACGGGCAAAGTTGGCCGGATACTCCCCTTGCAGTTGCAGAACTTGTATGCCGTTTATCTCTTTCACCTGACTAAGCAATGCTTTGGCTTTCTCTGCCGTAGCCGCAGCTTCCATATCTTCCAGTTTTTTCTTGGTTGCTGCCAGTTCGTCTTGCAGTTTTTGAATGGAGCAGACCAAGTCTTTGGTGTTATTGAACAAGTCTTTGGCTTGTTGCAACGTGTCCGCCTCCTGTTCATATACCTGTTCGGCAGCCTTAGCCGTAACAGCCTCTATACGGCGTACTCCGGCAGCCACAGAAGTTTCCATGACGATACGAACCGAACCGATGCTACCCGTACTGCCCACATGACAGCCACCGCATAACTCAATACTCGGACCATATTTGACAACGCGCACATCGTCTCCATATTTCTCACCAAACAATGCCATCGCGCCCATCTCACGGGCTTTAGCAATCGGGGTATGACGACTTTCTTCCAAAGGATAGTCAGCACGAATCAGTTCATTGGCTAAACGCTCTACTTGGCGCAACTCGTCGGGAGTCACTTTTTGGAAGTGCGAGAAGTCAAAACGCAACGAGTCAGGGGTTACTAAACTACCCTTCTGCTCAACATGGTTACCCAATACGGCACGCAGGGCGTTGTGAATAAGGTGAGTAGCCGAGTGATTGCAAGCTATCGCCTGACGACGCTCGGCGTTCACGGTAGCTATCAATTTTGAATTTTGAGTTTTGAATGAAGCGGGCAAGTCCTCTACAATATGCATAGGCAACCCGTTCTCGCGTTTCGTATCAATCACCTTAATTCTCCATTCTCCATTCTCCATTCTCAACTCTCCGGGGTCACCTACCTCACCACCCATCTCGGCATAGAAAGGTGTCTTATCCAAAACAATCTGGTAGAAGTCCTTACCTTTTTGAGATACTTTACGGTATTTGAGTACACGTACTTCACATTCCAATTGGTCGTACCCCACGAACTCCGTTTCACCTTCGGCAAGTATGGTCCAGTCGCCCAAGTCTTGTTTATTGGCGCTGCGTCCCATTTCTTTTTGGTGTTCCAAGGCTTTGTTATACTCGTCCTCGTTGGTGGTCATATTGTTCTCACGCAAGATGAGTTCGGTCAAATCCAAGGGGAATCCGTAGGTATCTTTCAGCGTGAACACATCCACGCCGCTTATCTCCGTCTTACCTGCTTTGCGTGCTTCGGACATCAGTTTGTCTAATAGACCGATACCTTTGTCCAAAGTCTTCAAAAAAGCTTCTTCTTCGGCTTTAATAACGGGGGTAATCTGTTGCTCCTGTTTAACGAGTTCGGGATAGGCCTCACCCATATCTGCAATCAGTTGCGGTACCAGTTTATACAGGAACGCCTCTCGCTGATTAAGGAACGTGTATCCGTAGCGTACGGCGCGGCGAAGAATACGGCGGATGACGTATCCGGCTTTCTCGTTGCCGGGCAACTGACCGTCCGTAATGGCAAAAGCGATTGTACGTATATGGTCGGCTATGACGCGCATGGCAATATCCGTATTCTCGTCCTTACCGTAGGTGCAACCTGTCAATTCGCCAATGCGCTTGAGCATCGGTTGGAACACATCCGTGTCGTAGTTACTCTGCTTGCCTTGAATGGTACGAACCAGACGTTCAAAACCCATACCGGTGTCAATAACTTTCTTGGCAAGGGCTTCCAACGAGCCGTCCGCTTTGCGGTTAAACTGCATGAACACAATGTTCCATATCTCGATTACCTGCGGGTGGTCTTTGTTAACCAATTCGCGTCCGGGCACTTGGGCTTTCTCGGCAGCACTACGGCTATCCACGTGTATCTCCGAACAAGGTCCGCAAGGTCCCGTATCGCCCATCTCCCAGAAATTGTCATGCTTGTTGCCGTTGATGATATGGTCTTTGGGCAGGTGTTTCTCCCATATAGAGGCTGCTTCGTCATCGCGACCGAGTCCTTCCTCGGGGTTACCCTCAAAGACGGTAGCGTACAAATTCGCAGGGTCTATTCTGAGTACATCCACAATATATTCCCAAGCGAAGTCAATAGCTTCGGCTTTGAAATAGTCACCAAAGGACCAGTTACCCAACATTTCAAACATGGTATGGTGGTACGTATCATGTCCCACTTCCTCCAAATCGTTATGTTTACCGCTGACGCGCAGACATTTCTGGCTGTCCGCTACGCGGGGATATTTAATCGGGTCATTACCCAAGATGATACCTTTCCACGGGTTCATGCCGGCGTTGGTAAACATCAGCGTCGGGTCATCTTTGATTACCATCGGTGCCGAAGGCACTATTTGGTGTTGTTTGCTTGCGAAAAAGTCCAGAAAGGACTTACGAATCTCTTTACTTGTCATTATCTTTAAAAAAATTACTTCTCTAAACTCTAATCTCTACACTCTAATCATGAAACTCCTCCTTGGGCGGCACAAAGAAGCGTCCGGCAGGGCGTTCGGGACGCGGTTGCTCGGTAATAACCAGCGGGTCTTTGTTGATTTCAGCCGTCATGGCGCGGTTATTAATTACATCAATAGCCATAAACAGAGCGTGATTAAAACTCAACGCAGACGCTTCGTTTTTACCGGCTACATCGTATGCCGTGCCGTGGTCAGGTGATGTGCGAACAATAGGCAGACCGGCGGTAAAATTGACACCGGACATATCCAGCGACTTGAACGGTATCAGTCCTTGGTCATGGTACATGGCCAATACGGCATCAAAATGCATATACTTGCCGGCACCGAAGAAACCGTCGGCACTATATGGACCAAAGGTATCTATTCCCTCGGCATTGGCTTTTTCAATGGCG
>JAGHSG010000040.1 GCA_018066005.1 Bacteroidales bacterium
AAAAGTGTACGCAACTGCAAAAGTAAATGTTGCATTGTTGCACAAAAAAATGTGCGGATTACCATCGTCGTTTTTAGTCGAGAATCGACCGACACTTGACCGACACTCTCCACTCCTTTTTAGGAGGCATACCATATATTCCCCTCGCAAGTAAACACACAACGTGACTCATTTCTGAATCACGTTGCATTGTCAACTATTTTAGTACGATTATTAAGAATTAGGATTATTTTATTCCTATAAATTCGCTAATGGGTTGGATGTCTGCCACATTGGTTTGTCTGCCCTTTTTTAGTTTGGGTAGTTTGTCAAAAGGAACTTCCTTGTTAGGGTCAAAGCGCACGACGGCATAGTATGGGGCATGCTCTGCACTAAAGCCCATCTGTTGCAGTTGTTCGGCGGTCCAAATTTGGAAGCCTTTTTTGGCGACTTTGAAAAGGTGCGCATTATCTCCGTTGGTGTGTATCAGCACAAAAGCCATATTTTCAAAGCCTTGTTTAACCAGCAGCGACCCTTTGCTATCCCCTGCACGCATATAACAAATGCCCGTCCGCAACACCAGTTGAACATCTGACGTGCGAGCGTGATTGATAAGTACCGTTTGTTCCTGTGAGTTCTCACGCATTTTCTTTAGCAATCGTGCAGCCGTTTCCGGGTCATCTATTTCTTCTCTCCGTCGCTGACTGAGAGCCACAAACTGCGCATCTTGTTCTATACCTATGAATTTGCGTCCAAGCAAATTAGCAGCAATTCCAGTCGTACTGCTTCCTGCAAACGGGTCTAAAATAGTATCGCCTTTATCGGTTGAAGCAAGGATAATGCGATATAATAACCGTAGTGTTTTCTGAGTTGGATGTTTGCCACAGTTTTTCTCCCATCTTCCCACAGCCGGAATACGCCATACATCCGTCATTTGTTTGTCGCCATTCAACTGCTTCATAACTTCATAATTGAACTTATGGGGGCGTTTTTCACTTTTACGCGCCCATATAATCAGTTCTGTTGAGAAGTTAAAATAACGACAACTGAGATTTGGTGGTGGGTCTGTTTTCTGCCAAGTGATAGTGTTGAGTATTTTATAACCCAATTCCTGCAAACAACGCATCACCACGTGAATATTATGGTGTGTGCCACTAATCCAAATCGTGCCATCATCGGTTAGTTTACTTCGACACAAAGAAAGCCATTGTTTGTTAAAATTGTAGATGTGTTCAGGTGTACCGCCTTTGTCCCAATCGCCTTTGTCCACGCAAACTTGCTTACCACTTTGACAACTGATACCACCATTACTGAGAAAATATGGTGGGTCAGCGAAAATGGCATTTACAGAGTTGTCAGGAATTGTTTTTAGCAACTCCATACAATCTCCGTGATAGAGAGTGAAATCGGGGAAAGAGGATTGAGAAGTTATCATTTAATGGTAGCCAAAAATTCGTGAATGCTCGTTAGATTATAAATATTAGGAATGATATTATATGCCTCTTGCAGTTTATTTTTCGCAGATAGCCAACCCTTGCCATCTGTTATCCATACAAACTCAAAACCTTCAACTGAATTGATTTTGGGTGCTATATCTGAATAAGAGCGTGCTACTTCATTAAGTTTGCTTCCACCGCCAGAATAGAAGTTGACTTCAAACAAATAAGTTTTTTGTGCAGTCTTAACTACAAAATCAAAACGTTTCTCATCATCTCCTAAAACGGCTGTTAGTTTTGGCCACTCACTAGAATATACCTCTGCACGAACATCTAATTTGTAACTTTTTAGTATCGCTTCCACTTGGTCTTCCATCAAGTGTCCACTTCTATTTTTGCGTGCATTCGTATCTAAACCAGTTTCAATACCGAAAACATAATCTACCAAATTAGTTATCTTTTGATTTTGGAACAAATCAGCAAGTCCAGTTTCTTCTAAAAACTCCATCACGCCATCTATTGACTTGAAAAAAGAATCAATAATTACTGGCTGATTTGCTGCATTGAGAACATATTTCTTTCCTTCGTCACGAACAGCAATTAGGATATTCATAACTTGGAAAGCCGTTTTGTCCCGATTCCAAATAGTCTCAACTGCTTTACACAAGTCATCTGCGCCAAGCAGACTATTCAACATGTGGAGACTTAGTTTAATATTCTCTACATTTTGTTCAATTTTCTCAAAATCACAAAAGAAATCTAAATGCTGATTGGTTTCTTTTAGTTGAGATAAAAACACCTCAAACTGCTCTTGTGTATGTGCTGCCATATTGATTTTAATTGTGGCGAAATCGCCTTATTTAACTTGCATAATTTCTTACTAATAATTCCGTCAATTTACCTCTTTTTGCAGGGTTTGCATTTACGCTGCGAGATGCTAAAACACGCTCTATGATATATTGTAAATAGAGATCATCAAAGAAACCATCTTTACAATCAGAATTACTAAGCATAAAATGATGTCCAGCCTCTGTTATCCGATTGCAAAAATCCCTTAATCGTGTTTGCGCCAAATCGTTAAAAGTTTCTTTTGTATAATCATTAAAACTACTTGTCGCATTAAGAGGTCTGTAAGGAGGGTCAAAATAGAATAAAGTCCGCCCATGTGCCATTGCAAGTGTTTCTTGATAGTCCCCTGTCATTATTTCTACTCGTTGCAATAATTCACTATCGGCATAAATAGTTGTTGGGTCGCAAATAGTAGGCGTTTCGTAACGTCCGAAAGGAACATTAAATGCTCCTGACTTATTGACACGATATAAGCCGTTAAAACAAGTGCGATTAAGAAAGAAAAACAATGTTGTATTCCGAACGGGGTCTAAATTTTTCAGATTAAATTCGGCACGCCGTTGCATATAATATGCCCTTTTATCTTTTTCTGTGTGAATGGCATAATATTCCGCTTGAATCTGTTGCAAAGAAGCAACTAATTCTGTAGGATGATCACGCACTACACGATAACAAGTCGTTAGGTCTTCGTTAATGTCATTAATGACAGCACGAGTGATGTTGGGATGTGTCTGTAACATATAGAAGAGCATCGCTCCTCCGCCTACAAAGGGCTCAATGTAAGTGACATTCTCCCATTGGTCAAAGTCAGCAGGAAGCAAGGCTTCGAGTTGGTCAATGAGTTGCGTTTTACCGCCCACCCATTTGACAAATGGTTTCGCTTTCATTGTTGTGGATATTTTAGGGCTGCAAAATTACACTTTTTATTTGATATATACAAATAAATCGGCAAAAAAATCATTCTAAACTGCACAAAATAGTAAGGTTTGATATGTCTAAACTGCACAAAATAGTAAGATTTGATATGTCTAAACTGCACAAAATAGTAAGATTTGGTATGTCTAAACTGCACAAAATAGCAGTCAATTTCAGTTGGTTACAATTTGTAACCGACTCATTTCCTAATTTGAAATGGCAGAAGAGAGGAGGCGGTAGATGGTTTTGTCGGCATCGGAGGAGAGCAGGGACAGGTGGTGATTCATGACCTGTTCATCTCCACGCTTGGCGGGACCTGTCTGGGCGTCACGGGGAGAGAGTTCATGCACCTTGCGTGCCGTCTCATCAATCAAAGGCAAGAGCGCCGAGAAAGGAATATGCGTGTCATGCAGTTGCTCTGCCGCCTTACGATACATAAGGTTGGCAAAGTTATTGCAGAACACACCGGCTACATGCAGACGCTCCCTATCATGCTGCGTACACTCATAGACATGCTTGGTAAGTTGCAACGCCAACGAATAAATAGCAGACACATCATCAATAGCGTGCGCCTCAAAGAAAATAGGTATCTCGCTGAAATCAACAATAGGCCGCTGCTTGGAAAAAGTCATGAACGGATAGAAAATACCACAATGCGGCTTATCTTCGCCAAAGACCGAAAGAGGCATCGACCCGGACGTATGCAAGTGCATACACCGCTTACCGACATGCACCTGACGGATAACACTCTCCAACGCATTATCCTGCACGGCATAGATATAACAATCCGCCACCGGCAGAGCATCCAAACCCTCACGGGACGAGACCATTACACATTCGATATGTTTGGCGGTAAAAGCCGCCTGAAGCGACACCGCTACATTTCCTTTACCAACAATAATTATTTTCATTCGCGCTTCCAAAGTTGGCGAACATCAGACCAGCGGTAGTAACAACCTTGAGCAGGTGTCAAGCCGTTTATCCGGCGTTCTATTTCGTTATACAAGACTTTGACAAGAACTTCATCGGTTGACGGTTGACGATGCACAATGCACGGTTGAGATGGACGGTAGAAAATGACTTGTAGGTTACTTGCCATGCAGATATTCTGCCACACAAACCAAGAGGACTCAATATCTTCGGGGCGCTTCCTGTCCCCCACTCCGTTGATGCCCATTCGTGATGCGACACAGAGTAACGTAAAGTCATGTCCGAAGCGCAAATCAGCCACATACTTGCCCGTCTCGATAGCGGCGTCCGCTTTGGTGATAAAATCGTTCACCGCCGTTTGCGCATAAGCGACGCACGGCTCGGACGTACCTATCGTGTTGGCATAACGAAGGGCGATATGGTAAGTAAGGTCCATGACATAGTAATAGACCGTAGCAGAATCCAAATAATTGAATACATTGCAGTCAATATCAAAATTCTGCGCCACCGAAGCGACATCGTAAATGGCACGCTGGAGATCTGCAATAGATATGCGCTCCGCGCCTGATGTAGCGTCAAGACGCTTTGTTGTTTGCGCAAGCGCAATTGATGGATTAGTGAACAAGCGATTCAGGACGACGGTGGAGTCGTAAGGCAGAAGTGCCATCAAGGAGTCTTTGGTAGCGTGATAGCGGTCCTTGATAGACGATTCATCGCCGGTACCTGACATAAAGGGTTGCATCTGCTCACCGGTATCGAAATTATACTGAATACGGGGATTTTGGCGTGTCAGGTTATTGGTGAAAGCAGCCATAGACACAAGACACCGCTGAATCATACTGGACAGAACTTCCACTTGGGGTTGTTTGCCCTTAAAGACAGGTTTGAAACGCTTGTACATACGCTGCGCCAGACGAGCATGCTCGCGTTCACCTTTGTCAGTCAGACGACCATCCATATAATTATACGCCATCAATGCCTCTTGGGTGATTTGCAGCAGTTCCTTGCCGGCAGGTGTCAAAACACCTAATGAATCGGCATGTTGGAGGGTATTAATGATCAGTTTGTAAGAATGGTCTCCCCATGCCGAGCGCGAGCCGTGACGGCCGTAGTGGCTGATATAAAACGGGACATAACCCTTAGGAGCAGGCGTGTCGTTAATAGGCATAAACTCGTATCCGTGGAGGTTACCGCCTATACGGGTGTAGTCTTCTCCTAACGAGGTTAGGAGGTTGACGGTTGACGGTTCACAATGCACGATGCACGGTGCGCAAAGTATAACGAAACCAATAAATAGGATTTTTTTCATATCAGAGACCTAAGACATTATATGTCCTACCATTTTTAATAATAACGAATTGACCATCGCGGATGAACTTTGCATTGTGCATTGTGCATCGTGCATCGTCAATCACTTCTAATTCGGTAACGGGGTCAGGTTCACCTTCGCCCCATTGTTTGGTCAACCAAGCGACGTGACGGTCAAACTTATCCATGAAACTCTTTTTACCATCCTGCACCTTGTGGTGGTCGTATTGCGGCCAGCGCTTTGCATCGGCTTTGGCCCCCTCCTCTATCTGGTTGGCAAAAGCAGACATATAGTCCTTCACCTGTGCATAATCATAGTATTTCCAATGCTTCCACACCTTGGAGAGTGCTTGTTGGAACGACGTATGCGATGCCAACTGACCTATCCACACCTGCGAGAACGTGGGGTTGTCGTAGATAAACTTGTCACGGTCGTTGAACGAGTTACCAAAGTCCCACACCGGTCCGAAGCACCACTTGGCAGCGGGACCGAAATCTTTATAGAGGTAACAACTGCCGTGATAACTCTCGCAGTCGCTCATCAGTTCCTGCACCAAATAGAACTTGGCAGCTTCCTCCATATCAAGCATATTGGTGAGGGTTGTCTCTTTGTTGCCGTAGATAGCATCGTTGAGGGCATTCATCTGCTTGGTGATATAGTCGCGTTGCACTTGCGAAAGCACTTCGGGTGTCTTGGGGGTAATCATAATCTTCTGCCATCCGTGCCATTTATTCTCGGGTTCCCTTAGTTCAATACGCCCTTCTTCCTCATAGTTATCTATCTCCACAAGCCAACCGCCACTGACCGAATCGGCATTGAGTAATTCATCAGACTGCTCCAATATATTGACGCGGTCTTTCTCAACACGAATCTTCTCGGTCAGCATATATAGACCTATATAGTCGTTATTCAGCACCACTTCGACGGGTTGCTGCTTAGGTGTCCATTTAAGTCCTATCTGTTCGCTGAGGAAGAAACCACAGGTGTTCTTCATCCATCCAAAATGGTCATCGGCATGCGCTAACAAATTCCAATGTTTGTTCTTCTTCATGCCAATCAGGGCAGTCTTACTATCCAATTTGAGACGATACGGCTTCTTATTAAAGTCCTTCCATGTGTAGTTACCATGTCCTTTTATCTGCATCGTATCGGGTTTCTCCGGAGAAGCGACATCCTTGACACCCTCGACCATACCGACTAAATAATAGGTGGCTTTGACGTAGTCTTCTTTGCTCGTGATGGCTTGTCCATTCTTGGTATTGATATACAACATGGGGAGCGTGCCGGAGAGCGTTTTGCCCGGTTCGGGCGGACAGAGTTCGTTTTTCCACTCCTTGGAGACAATAATCAAAGGTGTGCTTTTACCGATATTATTCAGATCGCTTTCAGTCAAATTACCATTGCCTATCGGCGTACACGAGCCACTGATTATTTCCCATGAATCGACAGCGCCGGTCTGGTATTCCCAATCAAAAGAACCATCCAACTTGAGTTGCACCGCCTTACCGTTAACCGATTGTGAATTGTCGTTAAACGCCACGACATACCAACCATCAAAGCCCTGCACAGGTCGAAACTTAGCAAGGGAAGAGACATCGCCGGTTGCCCAGCCGTTGTACGTACCGCACCAAACGATACCGCTGCATACAGCGCCTTCAAAGCGCATGCAGATACATACTTGTCCCTGTTGGTAATAACTTGTTAAATCTTGAGCGGTAGGTGTTGTACCTGCCCAAAGAGATACTGCGGACAGTATCAGACTGAAAATAAAGAGATTTTTTTTCATGATTTTTATGATTTTTATGATTTACGAATTTTATCAAAACCACTTCCGAACACGCCACCTACGTTAGAGTAACTGACGAAAGCGTCCGAGTCTATTTGTTGTATCAGATGAAGAATCGTGTTGCACTCATGCTTACGTGCCAAAACGGTAACGACCTGTATTTCCATCTTGCTATACCAGCCCTTACCATCCAACAAGGTAACGCCACGGTTGACCGTCGTAGAGATGGCTTTGGCTATTTCTTCGCTCTTACGGCTGAAAATGAAGAACTGCACACTCTGGCGCGCCTTGGTCATAAACCAATCGACGGAAGCCGTATAAGCCACCGTCATGGATATACCGCACATGATTCGCTTGAACTTATAATCCGCTATACTCTGCCCAGCCAAATCCGTTCCTTCCGGCAACGGTAAGAACCACGCCGAGAGAATGATAATGAAATCGCAGAGAATCATCACTTTACCTAAGGATATATCCTTATAATGATTCACAATGATTGCCACGATATCCGTTCCGCCCGAACTGCCGTTACACATCAGCACCAGTCCCAAAGACATACCAAACAACACACCACCGATGATACATCCCAACAGCGGGTCGGAGATAATAGGCACTTCGCGAATAGGGATAAGACGGTACCATAACGACAGAGTAAACGCTCCAAAAATCGTACGGATACAGAAACGCCAACCTACCGTCATGCCGGCTATGGTCAACAAGATGGCATTGATGATTAAAGTCGTCAACCACACGGGAATAGCACCACCCCACTGTCCGAACAGTTCGGGAAAATCGCCCTGCGTGGCGTAATAAATCATGGAGCATATACCCGTCAAACCGCCACCTACGGCGTGGTGCGGGATAAAAATCCAGTTGACCATAATGGCCAGCGGACAAAGGGCAAAGAAAATGCCCAAGTATTCAAACAAGACTCCCAGACGGTACTTGGTGGGAGATATCGTGCCGTGCGGATTGGCTATTTGATTAACAAGAGACTGTTCCATATATTAAATTGGTGAATCGGTTATGCTTGTGTTTTGATGGACTCAAAGCCCTGACCGAAGACTCCTTGTGTCTGTGTCTCGCTAACAAAGGCGTCGGGGTCTATTTGTCGAACTAAACGGAAGATTTTACTCACTTCGGATTTACGCGCCAAGACGGTGATGACTTTCTTTGCTTCCTTGGTATATCCTCCTTCGCCGTCCAAGATAGTGACTCCACGTGGCACTTCGGTCATGATAGCATGAGCAATCTCTTCCCAGTACTTAGAAAAAATAAAAAACTGCACACTTTGGCGAGAACGGTTCATGACCCAATCCACAGCCGTGGAAGACATAAACGTATAACACAGACCGAACAGCACTTTCTCAACAGAATGCACTTCGGGCAAGAAATATGCACTACATATAATCACTATATTACTGGTGAGTAATGCCCGCCCCATAGGCAAGTGCGCATATTTGGACAGAATCATGGCTATAATATCCGTCCCGCCTGTTGAGCCGTTGTTCATCAACACAAATCCCAAGCCGCAGCCGGCAAACAAGCCTCCCAAGATGACCGCCATGAAGGGGTCTGTTATCTGTGGGACATCCGGAATAGGGATACATTTCATCCACACCGTCAGGGCTAATACTCCATACGCCGTTCGCCAGCAGAAACGCCAGCCTAACATACGAATAGCCACTATCAACAACCCTATATTTATCAGCAACTGCATCCACCAGATCTGCAAGAAACCACCCGAAGCGAAGTATAGTATCTCGCAGAAACCTGCCAAGCCACCACCGACAACGGCATGAGGGACCAAGATACGGTTAACCGCAATAGCAAAAGGTCCTGCACCAAGGGCGATGACCAACAACTCTTTGAGTTCACGCAGAACTTTCAGTTTATCCGGTTTACGGATTGTAAAACGCAAGCCGGGATTCATTTTAGGCAACTTATTTTTCATATTTGGCAATCAGGTTACGGTCACCCCAACCGTTATCCACACGACCTACCGGCACCCAGAACTTATTGGCACGCACCCAATCCGTCGGATAAGCCGCTTTGGTGCGCGGATAAGCGTGATTCCACTCGTCCGCCACAATCTCATATTCGGCATGAGGAGCGTTGAGCAAGACATTATCCGTCTTGTCGGCCATACCATTTTCTATCTCACTTATCTCCTGACGGATAACCAACAAAGCGTCTATAAACTGGTCTAACTCATGCTTACTCTCACTCTCGGTCGGCTCAACCATAAGCGTTCCATGAACGGGGAAAGAGAGCGTAGGAGCGTGATAACCAAAGTCCATAAGACGCTTGGCTATATCCCCCTCTGTGATACCGATAGCGTGGAACTGACGGCAGTCCAAAATCAACTCGTGTCCTACCCGACCCGTCTCACCGGTATAAACAATTCCGTAGGCGTCTTTGAGTTTAGCCGCCATATAGTTAGCCGAGAGAATAGCCGCAGCGGTCGCTTCACGCAGTCCTTCGTAGCCCATCATGCGGATATAGCCGTAACTGATAAGTGCCATATTGGCATTGCCGTACAGGGCGGAAGAAACACGGTTCTTGTCATCGGTCGGCATGCAGTCTTTGAGTTTAGCATTGCAGCAGATAGCACCGACACCGGGTCCGCCACCGCCGTGAGGAGAGGCGAACGACTTATGCAGGTTAAGATGGCACACATCGGCTCCGATAAAGCCCGGATTGGTATAGGCAATCTGTGCATTCATATTGGCACCGTCCATATATACCAAGCCGCCGTTATCGTGAATGATTTGGCACATCTCGCGGATGGCCTGCTCAAAGATACCATGCGTGGAAGGATAGGTAATCATACAACCGGCAAGGATGTCTTTGTTCTCCTCGGCTTTGGCTTTCCAGTCAGCAATGTCCGTATTACCCTTCTCGTCACATTTAACTACACACGGCGTGAAACCGGCTTGTACACACGAAGCGGGGTTGGTACCGTGTGCCGATTCGGGAATAAGGAGAACAGTACGCTGTTTTTGTTTGTTCTTCCATAAATACTGACGAATCGTCACCAGTCCCGTATATTCGCCTGCTGCACCCGAAGTAGGTTGCAAGTTGCAAGCCGCAAAGCCCGTGATAGTAGCTAATTGTTGTTCCAACTCCTCCAACATCTCGTTGTAGCCTTCCACCTGATTTTTCGGAGCCAACGGATGAACGGCAGTCCAACCCGGCATAGTAATAGGAATCATAGCCGCAGCAGGATTGAGTTTCATGGTGCAACTGCCTAACGGAATCATCGTATGAGCAAGGGATATATCTTTGCGGTCAAGACGTTTGAGATAACGCATCATGTCTGTCTCGGTGTGGTAGATTTGGAAGACTTCTTCCTGCATATAATCCACTTCACGGATACGGCTCTCGTCAATAGCCCACAGTCCGGCAAAAGCATCTTCGCTATCTTCGTATTGAGGCAGGCCGTCGCTGACTTCGGCAAAGAGTTCAATAAGGTCGTTCATGTCGTCCAACGTCACCGTCTCATCGATGCTCAAACCGATATATTCCTTATCGTAGTAGAAATTGAAGCCCTTGTCTTCGGCGGCTTTCTTGAAAGCCTTGGCAGTCAATCCTTCCGGAAGAGTTATTTTCAACGTATCAAAGAACTCCGTATTTTCCTGAATAAATCCGTATGCCTGAATCATCTCGCTCAAATAGACGGCTTTACTATGGATACCTTCGGCTATCTCGCGGATACCTTCGGCGCCGTGATAGACGCCGTAGAAACCTGCCATCATTGCACAGAGAGCTTCGGCGGTACATATATTGGACGTGGCTTTTTCACGTTTGATATGTTGCTCACGCGTCTGCAATGCCAAGCGGTAAGCGGGACGTTCATGGCTGTCTTTACTCAAACCGATAATACGTCCGGGCATGTCGCGTTTATACTCATCTTTTGTAGCCATATAACCGGCAGTAGGACCGCCAAAGCCCATCGGAAGGCCAAAACGTTGTGCCGTGCCGCACATAATATCGGCAGCAAGCGGTTTGAGTAACGCCAACGCCATCAAATCGGCCACTACGGTTACTTTCAACCCGGCAGCGTGGCATTGGTCGATGAAATACGTATAATCTTCTACGCTACCTTCTGCATTCGGCCACTGAACGAGTGCGCCAAAGTACTCAGCCGACGGCGTAAAGGCGGCATAATTACCTTTGACCAGTTCAATACCCTGTCCGGCAGCACGTGTTTGCAGAACAGACCACGTATTGGCAAATATTTTCTCATCCACGAACACTTTGCAAACGCCGTTCTTGACCTGCTCGCGACTGCGCAAGTTGCGCATCATAGTAACGGACTCGGCAGCCGCCGTGGCTTCGTCCAACAAGGAGCAGTTGGCGAGAGGCAGTCCGGTCAAATCGCTTACCATCGTTTGGAACACAAAGAGCGCTTCCAAACGTCCCTGACTGACTTCCGCCTGATAAGGGGTGTAGGACGTGTACCACACGGGATTCTCCAACACGTTACGCTGGATAACGGCGGGCGTAATCGTGCCATACCAACCGCGACCTATCAAACTCTTATACGGCAGGTTTTTGGCTGCCATAGTGGCTATACTGTCCAGATGCTCCTGCTCCGTAAGCGGCTCATCCAAGTCCAACGGTTCCGGCAGAAGGATATCCTTGGGCATCGTCTGTTCAATCAACTGTTCAACAGAAGCAACACCTATTGTTTGTAACATGTTTTTACGGTCTTCTTCGCTGAGACCCACGTGGCGATTCTTCAAGAAATTAACTTGCATAAAATGAAATTTTATTATTTGCCTACAAAGGTACAAATTATTTTGCAATCTTGCAAATTTATTTGCTATTTTTACCTGATAGTAGTTATTATGTTACTTTTTACGAATAATAGTCAGTCCGTCGCGTATAGGCAGGATGACCTTATCAAAACGCGCGTCACGCGCAAGGGAATCATTGAAAGCACGGAGTCCTAATGTCTGTGCATCCTTGTCATAGGCGGGGTCGATGACGTGCCCGTCCCACAACGTATTGTCCGCCAATATCCACCCTCCCACGCGCACATAAGGATATATAAGGTCTAAGTACGTGCAGTATTCACGTTTATCGGCATCTATGAAGACCATATCGAAAGGAGAGTTGGTGAACCGGTGAACTGGTGAATTGGTGAATTGGAGGAGGTTTTTGGCATCGCCCAAAAGGAGATGAATCTTATTCCCCAAAGGAGAAAGGGAGAGGTTGTGACGAATCAAGTCTGCCAATTCATCATTATGTTCGATAGTAACCAGTTCACCGTCATCGGTCAAGCCTTCCGCAAGGCACAAAGCCGAATATCCGGTAAACGTCCCCAATTCAAGAATGCGAGCGGGGCGAATCATTTGACTAAGTAAAGACAATAAGCGTCCCTGCACATGTCCGGACAGCATGTGAGCATTCAACACATGCAGGTTAGTGTCTCGGTTGATTTGTTGCAAATAATCAGGCTCCAGAGAGGAGTGTTGCTCAATATATTCATCCAAATTTGACATAATTTTAACAATTTGGCACAAAAATACATTTTTTTTTGGATATATGCAAATTTTTTTGTAACTTTGCAGCGTAAAACGTACAATTGCTAACAATTTATCATTACAATGGAAAAAATAGACGAATTAGATCGCAAAATTTTGCGCATTATTACACAAAACGCACGCATGCCTTTTAAGGACGTAGCGGAGCAATGCGGCGTTAGTCGTGCCGCTATTCATCAGCGGGTACAAAAAATGTTTGACAACGGAGTTATCATCGGTTCCGGCTATCAGGTTGACCCCAACATGTTAGGTTATTCGATGTGCGTATTGGTCGGTCTGGAACTGACCAACGGCATGCTGAACGAGCCTGTTGTGGAGGCGCTGAAAGAAATACCGGAAGTCGTGGATGAATACTACACGTTAGGAGCATACGCTTTGCTTATCAAGATGTACGCCAAAGACAATAAGGACCTGATGCGACTGCTCAATACCGTACAATGTATCGACGGCGTTGCCAAGACCGAGACGCTGACTTGCTTAGACCAAGGCATCGGACGTACGGTGCCGATTGAGAGTTGAGAGATTAGAGTTGAGAGATTATGGAACGAGTTATTAGCGGAATACGTCCGACCGGGAATCTACACCTTGGTAATTATTTTGGAGCCGTCAAAAATTTCGTGCGCATGCAAGATGAATACGACTGCATGTTCTTTATTGCCGACTGGCACAGTTTGACTACCCACCCTACACCGGAAAACATCCGTCAATCTGCCAAAACGATTTTGGCGGAATATCTGGCATGCGGTATTGACCCCGACAAAGCACCTATTTATATTCAGAGTGATGTCAAAGAGGTGTTGGAGTTATATCTCTATTTCAATATGAATGCCTATTTGGGCGAGTTGGAGCGCGTCACAAGTTTCAAAGAGAAAGTACGTCAACAACCGGACAATGTCAATGCCGGACTGCTGACCTATCCCACTCTGATGGCAGCCGATATATTGATGCACAAGGCTGACAAAGTGCCTGTTGGTAAAGACCAGGAGCAAAATATGGAGATGGCGCGTCTGTTTGCCCGCCGCTTCAACCGCATCTACAACGTGGAATACTTCAAAGAGCCGCAGAACTTCTACTATACCCAACACGCCGTCAAAATTCCGGGATTGGACGGTAGCGGTAAAATGGGTAAGAGTAACGGCAACTGCATCTACCTCTTTGAGGACGACAAGACCATCACGAAAAAAGTGATGCGAGCCGTCACGGATGCCGGTCCACAAGCCATGAATAGTGAAAAGCCGGAAGTTATTCAGAACTTATTTACGTTGATGGAAGCCGTGTCAAGCCAAGACACATTAGACTATTTCAACGACAAGTGGAACACGTGCGAGATACGCTACGGCGACATGAAAAAGCAGTTGGCAGCCGATATATGTGCCACGGTGGCTCCTATTCGCGAAAAAATCGAGATGTTCAAAAGCGATGACGCTTTGCTGCAACGCATCGCTGCCCAAGGTGCAGAAAGAGCACACGAGCGTGCCGCCCAAACGCTGAAAGAAGTTCGCGAAATCATCGGATTTAGAGCATAAATACGGGTGTCTCATTGCTACGAGACCGGAAAACTCAACAGATTATTATTAAACGAGGTGTCTGCCTTCTCAATGGCGTGCCGATACTCTCCGCCGTGACCCGTTGCAAAATGGTAGCAGAGAGGTGGTCGGATTACAAAGATTAGGTAAGGTCTCAAATCCTATTTTTAGGAGTTTTCTCGAGTAAAAAGCAACGAGGCATCTTTTTTTATGTCCAAAAATGCAGAATAAATAGATAAAAATCTATTTTATTGCATAAATA
>JAGHSG010000004.1 GCA_018066005.1 Bacteroidales bacterium
AACTACTGGACATCCGCTAAAAAAGGTTCGGATGCTTCCTATATGTGTTTTGATGCTTACGACCAATGCTTTGGCACAGACCGCTGCTCCAATGGCAGAGTTATTCGTGTGGTTAAAAAATAAAGGAGGACGATAATGAGTAGAACTATAAGAAGAAAAGATATGATTATGAAAAACGTACGCTATTTATTTTGTGCTCTTGCTCTGTTGCTGAGCACAACGAGTGCTCTTGCTCGAAATATCAATGATGGAAGTAGTTTCTCTGCCTATTCTCTCGGAGGAAATAAGGTGCAGTTCGATGTTCTTTTGCGAACCTCCTGCAATAGTGATAACAATTACTATGGAGTAGATATGGCAAACACAATGTCGAGGTATGATTTGAGTTACAAAGATTTAAATCATACTACCTATTTGTATTATAAAATAAAGGGTGAGTCAGAGAAACATGCCTTGCTGTATTACGGTACATTTGACCGTGCTGCTGCCGGAGATTACTCCAATTACGCACAAGTATGTGAGGAAGCGGGACAAAAAGGATGGATGGTGGTTACCAAACCTGCAGGCGATGAGTTCGCTGTGGGAAGATTCACGATTGAAAGTCTCCTATCCAAAAAGTATGATTATGTCAATTTTGGAAATGGTACTAAGAATCGTTATACTGTCGGTGCGAATGGTTTTACCCAACACGCTTTGAGTTGTAATGAGCCGGTTAACTATGCAGATGACCGAACGATGAAAGGTGTATGGGAAATGCCTTCTTCGCTGGCAGACAAAGAAATTGAATTGTATGTACATGGTGCGTGGTATAACTATAAACAAAAGTGGAATTGCTGCGGCGAGATTGATATACTTTTAGGAACGTTCGATACCAAATCGGATCCCGCTCCCATGTTGATGGAGCCGTTCTTTTATCCGATGGACGAAAGTGGAAATCCGGAGGTTGGTAAAATGGCTGTGGTACTTTCTTGCACGCAGGAAATGGTTTCTTATACCATACATTATGGAAAGTCAACATTCTCCGGTACCTCAACGGGAAATGCCGAACTGGTTACCTTGGATGCTAACGACACCCTAACCCCACTCTATGCGGATGTTGTATCCTATTATAGTATGTCGGATCCTTCAGAAACCAATAGACAGACACAGAAGCAAAAGACAGGTACTGTCTTTGTTCCGCCGTTCCATAAGATTTACGATTTTCATGCGGAGCCTTATACGGACGAAAGCGGAGAAGACCGCAACTACAACAAACTGTCTTGGACGATTCGCCACTCCAACATAGAGGATTTTGGTGCCGGTGATATGTTTGTTATCGAGCGTGCTACTCAACCCGACTTCTCAGATGCTGTGGAGTTGCCGGCGACGGTATTTTTGCCTCTCTCTGTTGCGCAAGACACTACGCTGACTTATGTTGACAATACGTTTAACGAAGCACTGCCGGCAAACGGCAAACTCTATTATCGTATCACGCGTGGTTACGCTGCGGGATGGGAGTGGAGTAATCTTGCCTATGAAAAGAACTATTGCGCGAAAGACTCTATTGATAATCACGCCTTCCTATGGTCGCTCTACAGCAATCCCGAAACGAATATCCCGACCATCAAGACGGAAATCGTAAATGGGACTTCCGCCATGGTTCAGATTAATCTCTGCAACCGCATAGAGGGAAACAACTTGATAAACTACGTATGGGACAAGAAAGCCCAATTGGTTCTTATTCGTCACAACCTAACACAAGATGTGACCACAGAAATCAAGCTTTTCTCCCGTTCCGGAGCCTATATGACCAACTGCCGTGACGATAAAAACCAACAGCTGTTGTGGAGCTATAAGTTCCTCGATGAGGGGCTATATCCTTGCTGCCAATATAAATACTCGGTGCGTATTGACACCACGGACTGCATTATCCGTCCACGGGAAAATGCGATACTGGAATATGACGACCCGACAGTTTATTCTATCGAAGATGTGCCCGTTATCATGACCGGCTTTACGGCTGCCAAGGACGAGAGTAAGGACTTCGTATTGCTTAGTTGGCAGAATGACCCCACCTCGGTGGATACGTTCTATCTCGATTGCCGTACTATCGGTAAAGACAATTGGCAAACGATAGCTAAGATTACGGATGACAACTACTATGAGGATTATAATGCTATGCCCGGTATTCATTACGAATATCGCCTTTCCGCTACTTATTCCTGCTATGGTGATACCAAAGACGCTATTTGCGCTGCCGATAGCGGTTGGTTAGATCCGTACGGTTCCATTTCCGGCTCTGTCATAATGCCTAACGGAACAGGTATCGGCGGAGTGAGAGTGGTGATAACCGACGAGAATGGGAAAACATATACTACCACCACCAATTCCGATGGTAGTTATATCTGCGATGAACTGATATACGATGCTGCGGGAACGAACTTCAGTATTTCGGTAGAAGACACATTCGGCGGGGGTACCTATATCTCCGCTACTACGGAACTGCCCACGATGAATGTTTCCCTTATGGCGCATGATGCCGAGAAGAGCAATTATGTCTTCCGCCCGAGTAAGTTCTATTCCATTACCGGTCGTGTACTGTACGAGAACACTTCTGTTCCGGTTGCCTACGCTGAGTTCGAAGCTCAGTTTGGTAAGACAGCGCCGATTACCACGATGACGAACGCCTCCGGCGAACCCGTTAAGACAGACCTCAATGGTTACTTCACGCTGCAAGTGCCGACGAGCATCACCTCGCTGCGCGTGTATAAGAAGAACCACGAGTTCGCAGCCGGTGGTTATCTCACCGTAGATGGCAAGACCGATTTGGCTTTGAGTGACGACTTGCGCGAGATTCGCTTCTATGATAAGACCAAAGCTCATGTCTTAGGTCGTGTGTCCGCCGGTATGTTAGAGTCCCTCTATACGCTCGGTACCGACTCCAGTACCAACCGCCTCGGTGATGACATCACGCTCATATTGGAGCTGGAAGGAGACAATATCTCCCAACTCGTGAACGACCCCAACGATTTAAGTCGCGCCACGATGGATACGACTATCATCCACACGCATGCGAAAGAGATTAAATATACGAATCATGTCTTCCAGACCGTGCAGAACACCACGCGCAAACGCGTCACCATCCATGTTGATAATGTGTCCGGTGAGTTCCGCGCTGAACTGTTGCCCGTTCGCTATAAGGTGGTACAGATGTACGCTAACGGCTATGCTTCCCTCCTTAATCCAGACCAGGCAATGCCGGTATTGGATTTGACCGAGTCTATCCTTACCCCGTACGAATATAACTACGTCTATCACTCCGATCCGGTTATAGCTTACAAACAAACGGCATACGGAATGATGTTGCCCTACTGCGGTGAGGGCGAAGTAATCGTTATGGATATGGAGAACAAGGCAGATATCATGCAACTGGTTAACCTGCCTAAAAAAGCATTGAAAAGATGCACTTCCGTTTCTGAGCAGATTGATTCCGTTTCCTACTTGTTTGGCTATCCTGTCTTTACTACAAAGACGTACTCCATGCGCGTAGGCGTGTACGAACCTTATTATTATAATAACGACCCGTCGGCCCATGATGTTTATACCGTACCTTTGCAAGGCGACTTGAAGGTATATAATGGCATGGCTTCCACTACGGAAACAGCCACGTATAAACTGAATAAGTATGGTGAAACGTCCTTCAATTTTGTTTGCAACAACACCACGTTTACTCAGACCGGCGAGAACGCGCTGCGTACACTCGAACTGTCGTATGACTGCAACGGAAAGCGTGTACAGGCTACGCAACTGCAAGCTTATGTGCTTGGCTCGAAGGATATTGACGGTGGTATGATGCAGAAATTAGGCTCGGAAATCGTTCTGGACGATGTCCTTCGCGATCCATACGGTGCGGGCAGTTATGCTACGTTGGAAAAAGGAGCTTCTTACTCCACTTACTATCATTCCCAATATCACTGGACCATAGGTCTCGCCTTGACTTTAAGAAGCCAATCCAGGCTTACGATGTCACTGATTTTTGGATCATTAGTTTCGGGAAAATTAACAAGTTTCTTAGCTGATAGTGAACTCCCGATGCACTTAGAAGTGGGACTTCTTTATGATCATGATGATACCAATCGGTTCAAGTACTCAACCACTTCTGCTATCTCTACTTCCGCCGGTGACCGCCGTGAGGATATAGGTGCCGAAGCCGATGTGTATATCGGTCACACCGATGAGATTGGTTATGTCAAGAAGATGGTTATTCAAACGGCTGATAGTCTCTATGCCGCTTCCTTTGCTTCCCAATTCGACAAAGGTAATGCCCATATCATTGCCCAAGGACGCGACACAGCGGGCAAGCTGCACTATTTGATGGTCAATGAGATGATTGTACCGAAGATAGCTCAGGGAACACAGTTTGCCTATAGTCAGCACCATATCCTCAATACTATCATACCTGATTTGGAGCGGAAACGTAATGACCTCATTGTTCATGTTTCCTCCATCGCGGATACGGCTCTGTTAGTAAGTCAGTTGATAGGCCGCGCTAACGAAATGGGTCAAGTACAATACATCTCTCTCTTACCGGAAAGTGACAAGCGTTTTGGTAGCGACGAGTATTATGTTGCTATCTTCCCGGATAATATTGAGGGTGGTCTTGTGGATGAAGTGCATGATTACAATGACATGATACAAAGTTGGAAGGATATTATTAAGGCTAACGAGCGTATCAAAGCTGATATTAAAGATAACGGCAAGGTTGTGGAGACCTATGCTCTAAGCGGCGGAGTGAGCGCTGATTACAGCGAGGCCGCCGAAGTACAGCATGATCACTATAGCAAGTTTGATTTCCATTTCAGCACGAAAAATGATGAACCGAAAGATCAATTGATCTTATCGAAACTTAACCAAATGAGATATGGATATGCACAACAGTATGTTAGTGAAAAGAAAGAAGCAGTAGAGACGATGTATGGTAAATGGGATTATGAGATATCACCATTAGCCTATAAGCCTTGGGAACATAAAACAGACTTTTCGGAAAATGAAACCGCTTCCCGAAAGGTA
This sequence comes from Bacteroidales bacterium, assembly GCA_018066005.1. Classification (GTDB taxonomy): domain Bacteria; phylum Bacteroidota; class Bacteroidia; order Bacteroidales; family Paludibacteraceae; genus Colicola. The sequence goes on from JAGHSG010000004.1 coordinate 5,047, forward strand.
AGTTTCCATCTCGGTGTGGATAGATTCGCTTCTAACAACCAAACCGTCTATCGTGTCACCAACGCGTCTTGGAAAGGCACCGATATGGCCAAATGGTGGAAAAACGCTTATGCAAAAGCGGATGCCGATAGAGACGACACTCCGATTAACGACTTCGTGTTCATCCAGAATGGTGGTACATCTGCCTGCCCGTGGGTAGGTGCCGATAGTGCACACTTCCTCTTCGATACACAACTCAGTGCGCCTACGCTTAAACTCGATAATCCTTCCATCGAAATGGATCGCCATGAGCAAAGCGACATACCGGCAGACGAAGCCGCTATCTTCACGGTTACGATTGCTAACGAGAGTGAACACTTAACCGATAAGGTTACTTCCTTTATACTGA
>JAGHSG010000014.1 GCA_018066005.1 Bacteroidales bacterium
GTATTATAAGAGATTACATAACTTTTTCATCCGATTCAATATGGTATAGTATCCCTGCCCTGAGGTTTGGGCGGTGTCGGTGTTCCATAGTCGTTTATTCCATCTAAGTCTTTTTTCAGGTCAATGGTAAATGCCTCGCTCATATCGTTATGCACATTAAAGAGCACTGTGCGCTTGGCAAGATTATAGACCGCAGAATAATTGGTTTTATTGTCGGGATACTCCATTGTATAGGTACCTTCCTGCAAGCATTGGAGAGCTTGGAACTCACTCATAATCGGCTTGTAGGCATTCATCATGTGCCCTGCACGCACTTTGGCACTAAAGCCATACTGCCATGGGTCGGTAATATACGTCCTTGTTGCCTCCGGATCGCAGTAGTAGTTCTCCATACAATTGAATTCAAAAGGAATCACGTGAGGAGTAAGCGGCAATATCTTTTGACGGTCTTGTGAACGCATGACATAGAGCGTATCACCCCAATACTCAAATACGGCAAAATCGCCTGTAGCATCTGCTATAAGGAAGTGCCCATTCATAATATGGTTCAGTTGGGTATAGTCGTATTTGGTACGCAGAGCCGTTTCTACATCTTTCACCGTGGCACATTGTGTAAGCAACATGTAGTACATCGACGAGTTAACCAATTGTGGCAGAACGCCTTGACCTTTTTTATCTTCGTTGGTCAGTTTCGGCATAGTATGATTAGGGTCTGACATCTCGGACGGAGTCAGCGGCGGTAATTGTAACATACAATAGCACAAACCTTGGTCATTCATTCCACCTAAATGCGCCATGTGCTGGGTAAGAAGGATAGAGAGGTCTGATTTGCCGTCCATTAAGCGACCTATCTCCACGTACTCCGGAGCAAATCGAATACAGTTATAAATCGTGTTGGACAAAGCCACGAAGCCATATTTTCCGCCCATAGGTTTTTGATAAACCGCAATGATACTTCCGCCGGCACCATCCATATTGTGGCAGAAAAGGAGTTCGTTCTTCTCATTATGGCAGATGAACGAGGAACAAGCGGTTAACGGGTCATCCATCGGTTTGGGTTCCGGAGGGTTATTATACAATAAACTCACATAGTCGGTGAGATACTGCAGTTCGCCTTTCAGTTCCGGGTCATACTCGTATCGTTGATTGCCTGTTTTCCACAATTGGTCCATTGGAAAATCTGCCAAATAGTCCATATAGAATAGGCGGTTTTTGGATACATGACGAAGTGACCTCAATGTCTCTTCGGACTTGGCTAATTTGAGATTGTCCACATCGATGGGATTAGGAGATTTCTCCGTATAGGAACGCAGTTCGGTAATCTTTGTTCCCTCCGTATTGGAAGTATTACCGGGTTCGTCATTGTTGTCTTTGCATCCTGTTAATGCGATGGCGGCTACAGCCATCGGTGCCAAAAAAAGTTTTTTCATAATAATCTGTTATTTTGAATATACTTCCTTACCCTCAAAGAACGTTTTGAGAACTTTGGTATTGCGGAGCATTTGTGCATCGCAAGTCAAGACATTCTGGTCTAAGATAACAAAGTCTGCATATTTACCTTGTTCAATACTACCCCTCTCCTTCTCCAAATGCAGTTGCCAAGCGCCATTATAGGTGGCGGCTTGCAGGAACTGGTAGCGATTGATAATTTCATCTTTATCCCAGATGTATGAACTTGGTTCAGAAGCGCCGGTAATAGCGACCAACATGCAATAGAAAGGGTCACGGATGCCGTTATCCGCCGGAGTATCCGTACATTGGCTCACCAAGATACCATGCTTAAAGAATGACTGCATAGGATAAGCCGATACACAGTTGGTGTTGTCAGTAAGTATAGATTTGAAAAATTTTATATCTTTTTCCTCATAACAATGCCAGTTCATATTCGAGGCAATAGCAATATTGTAATCTTTCATTGTCTGATAATCGTCAGGGCTGACATTACGAAGATGGCAGATGCTATTGCGTAGTTCTGGTTTCCCTTTTGTGCTGTAAGCCTCTACGCAGCGATGTACGGCACCGTCTCCCATTGCGTGAGTATGTACGGACAGTCCTTTGTTGTTCGCATCAAATACCAGTTTGTTCATATCCTCTTGTGACCACAGAGCTGTACCATGACCGGAGAATAGAGTGTCTTTACTTTTATCTCCACCTTCATAAGTGCCCAACAAGAAACCGGTTCCCGTTTCTACGCACCCATCCATAAAGAGTTTGAGGTAGTCAGGGTGTACATGTTTAGATTGGTATCTTTTTTGCACCGATGCTGCATTATCCACATAGCCGAAAGGTTTATTGCCGTTGTACCAAGGCTCAATCTCGTACGTAAGCGAGACATTCAGGTTTAACTTATCACTTGCGTCCAACGAGGTCAACGTCTGGAACAAGGATTCATCGTCAACGCCATAATTGTTGGCCCATCCCTCAATGATATTGGTGATGCCGACGGATAGCAGGTATTTCTGCATATTATAGACACCTTGTATTATTTGTGCAGAGGTGGGGTGCATCTTATTGTTCAAACCGGGACCTTGCAGCAAGGACATGGCACGTTCTGCAAAAACACCGGTTAACTTACCCTTATCGTCTCGATAAATAAATCCACCGGCGATATAGTCACGAAGGACACTATCCTTTTCATCCACGATTTTGGCATTAATCATTGCACGAGTGTTCACGAGCGTACTATGGTGGTCAAATCCAGTCAGAAATATAGGTATGTCAGTAGTGATAGCATCTAAATCTTTGCGGTGGCGCAGATCTTTACCGTCCTTCTTCAGCATAGAAGGATTGTATCCTTCGCCATAAACGTAGTCTAATTGTTTGCCTTTTTTCTTGGCTTCAGCTACAAAAGTGCGCACTTGAGCAATCACCTGCTCATAATTCTGATCCTCTCTAAATTGGAGTGCGTTTTCCTTCATCTCCTCGTTGATATATTTGAGCAAATAGTGGGCGTGACCGTCAGTTATACCGGGAATAATGATGCCATTATCACAGTTGATGATGCGACTATTGTCTGTTCTGAACGTGTCGGCAACTGCTGCAGAACCTACATATTCAAACCTGCCGTTTTTAATCACCATTGCTTCTGCCATCTTATAGTAGCCATCCTCATCGGGAGTTTTCGTAGCATCTATTTCGGCAGTGTAGATGGTACCGTAAACAATGATATTGTCATACAACTGAGGAGTATTGTTGTCTTTGCATCCTGTTAATGCGATGGCAGCTACAGTCATCAGTGCCAAAAAGATTTTTTTCATACCTTAATAATTTAGTTAGTTTTTATCGCTTATCCTGTTCTTCACAGCGCTTTGCGCTGCAAAGGTACGACTTTTTTTCCATATATGCAAATAAAACCAACAAAAATCGCCCCGAAGAGCGATTTTTGTTTAGGCGACTTGTCGCCGTTCTATTAGCAAGCCCCGCTTGCGTTCTATTAGGCACAATAGTGCCGTTCATTTAGCGCAGCGTTCTATAACTCCACTCCGGCAG
>JAGHSG010000174.1 GCA_018066005.1 Bacteroidales bacterium
TTTGAAAAAACACTCGACCAAGTAGCCGTCACCGCCAAGCGGTACCGTGAGGTTGAGAGTAGCAAACTATTAGCCGAGTTCAAGAATCTGGAACGCATCGTTACCGCTCCGGATTTTGCAGCTAAGAAAAAAGAGTTGACAAAGACGACTTATAAGCAGTCGGCTGAGTACAAGACCATGGAAGAGTTCAAACGTCTGTGCAAGGATAAATATGTTCGCATGTACCTGCGCAACGGCAGCGAAGAAGAGCGTATGTCCGTACAACGCTTCAAAGAACTGAAAGCCAAGACCGAGAGTGCCGACTTCCAAAAACGCAACGATTTCTGGAAAAACGAGAAACGCTGGGAAACGACCGAAGAGGGTAAAATGGAAAAACGCTACGAAGAACTTAAGAAAGATGGCGACATTATCTTCTTCAACAATACCAATGTACAAAACGTAGAGCGTTGGGAGCAGTTTGACCAAGCTTTTGTTGATGACTTCGAGTGGGTTAACGTACGCAATTCGGCTTGGAAACCCGGATTTATCTATCCCAATGACAAATTCCTCAATGCCCACTCCTACGCCAACGAACAACAGGCTTATTGCGATGGCAGAATGATTGATACAGACAATAGTATCCTGACCATTAAGACCCGTAAGATTGAGCAGGAAGGTCGCGCCTGGGATGCCCAAAAGGGTATGTTCATGAAGACCTTCCCCTATTCATCCGATGCCGTCTATACCGATGCCGTGGCTATCGAAGAAGGTAGCGTTGTACAAGTTAAATGCAAATGCAGCGGTAAACTGAATCATGGTATTTATCTGCGCAGCAGGAACCACGTGCCCTTTATTTCCGTATTTGACTACACCGGCACAAAAGTGTGGTGCGGCGTGAAAGACAGTTTGAAGCACGACAAGAACATGAAAACATTGAACGGTCTGCTTCCTGTGGCTTACACCATTTTCACCGTTTCTTGGCAAAAAGACGAGATTGTTTGGTTCGTGAACAACCTGGAAGTGTGCCGCATGCCGAATATGTTGCCCAAAGGAGAAAAATTGTATCTGCACATGTATTCCTTCCAATTCGAGAACGCCAAGATTAGCGAGGGCGACTTGAATGTAGATTGGATTCGTGTTTATAATGTTAAAAAGTAATGTTCCTAATAGCCGGGCCGTGCGCCATTGAAAATAGAGATTTGGTTATGCAGACCGCCGAGACCTTGCAGCGTATCTGCGAGGATTTGGATATACGTCTGTATTTCAAATCGTCCTACGACAAAGCCAACCGCACCTCACTATCTCAACGAGGCATCGGTATGGAAGAAGGATTAAAAATCCTATCCGAAGTAAAAAACACATTCGGACTGAAGATATTGACCGATGTGCATGAGAGTTGGCAGTGTGCTCCTGTGGCAGAAGTGGCAGATGTGTTGCAAATACCCGCTTTCCTCAGCCGACAAACCGACTTGCTGCAAGCCGCAGCCAAGACGGGTAAGATAGTGAATGTCAAGAAAGGGCAGTTCATGGCGCCATGGGATATGAAAGGGGCAATAGAAAAGGTGCGCAATGCACAAAAGGAGTTGACGGTTGAAAAGACCGTGTGGTTGACCGAAAGAGGTAGCAGTTTTGGTTATGGACGTTTGGTGGTGGACATGACCGGTTTAGTAGAACTGCGCCGATTCGGTTGTCCGGTGGTATTTGATGCCACACACAGTGTGCAGCAGCCATCCACACAGACCGGCGTAACAGGAGGTAACCGCGAGATGGTGCCATACCTGATGCGTGCTGCCTTGGCCGTAGGTGTAGATGGCATCTTCCTAGAGACACACCCCAATCCTGACCAAGCCATTTCGGATGCGGCTAATCAAGTCCGGTTAAGTGATATTCGTGATATTTTGATTCAAGCAAAACAATATGATATACTCGGAACGCGCTAAAGCAATTTTTGATGAAGAGATTCAAGAATTTGAGCGACTGAAAGAACATATAGATGAACATTTCGACCACGTCGTGGACCTTATTTATAATTGTCAGGGTAAATTGGTGGTGATGGGAATCGGTAAGACCGGCATTATAGGTCATAAGATGGCTTCATCAATGGCCTCGACCGGCACTTCGGCTATTTTTGTAAATGCCGCCGAAGCCGTACATGGCGATTTGGGAATGATTAATGCCAACGACGTCGTTATGCTGGTGAGCAACAGCGGTTCAACCAACGAGATACTGAACGTCATCGACCCCTTACGCAAAATAGGTTGCACCCTGATAGCCATGACAGGCGACAAAAAATCCCCCTTGGCACAAGGGTGTGACGAGGTGCTGAATGTCCACGTGGATAAAGAAGCATGTCCGTTGGGACTGGCACCAACAACCAGTACAACGGCTGCCTTGCTGATGAGTGACGCCCTGATGGTATGCCTGATGGAGAAGCGGCAATTCAAAGCAGAAAACTTTGCCGTCTATCACCCCGGGGGCGCCTTGGGACGTAAGTTATTGGGGCGTGTCAAGAACTGCATGACAACCAATGTACCGAAAGTGCAAACCAATGCCCTATTCAGAGATTTGGTGTGCGAGATGAGCGATAAACATCTGGGTATTACCATGGTTTATGACGGCGATAAATGTATCGGCATCATCACCGACGGCGATTTGCGGCGTGCTATTCAGAAATACAACGACCTGCATATAACCGCCCAAGACATCATGACCCCGTCGTACAAAAAAATCCGTCAAGATGCCCTGCTGACCGACGCTCTCGCCATTATGGACAAGTACAACATAACGACCTTGGCCGTTACAGAAAAAGCCAATACGGAAGAAATAATCGGAATTATTTCCATTCACCATATTATAGACTTCGCATAAACAGTAACAGATATGTTAGGTACCATTCGCATTTACTGCAAAAACAATAAACAGTTCTACGAAATCCCTTGCGGAACATCGTTAATGGAACTGTATCATATAGTCGGCATCCAACTGCCTTACCCTGTGGTAGCAGCTCGTGTCAACTACAAGATGCAAAACTTGAACTTTTTGATTTACAAGCCCAAAGATATTGAGTTTGTGGATGCATCATCTTCCGCAGGTATGCGTTGCTACGTGCGCACATTATCGCTGGTTATGGCTTGCGCAATCAAAGAGTTAAACGAAGATTATGACTTGCGAATTGAGCATCCTATTTCCAAAGGATATTTCTGCACCATTCGGGACAAGAAAGACAACAAAGTTACATTAGATACAGCATTTATTGACGCTATTCGGACTCACATGAAGCAGATTATTGCAGAGGATCGTCCCATTGAGACCGAGGAAAAACAGACCAAAGAGGTTATCCGCATTTTCAAAGAGCGTCACGAAGGCGAAACAACCTTGTTTGAGACACTTGGTAACCCCTACTGCAGATATTTTCGCATGGGTGACTATATTGATTATTACACCGGTGCGTTGATGCCCTCCAGCGGGTACTTAAACATATTTGAGATAGAACCCTATTACGGAGATATCTTACTGCGAATCCCTTGCCGCAAAGACCCTGTCAAATTGGAAAACACCATTCCACAAGACAAGATGTTCGGCATCTTCAAGGAGTTCATGAGTTGGAATCAGTTATTACATATACACAATGTAGGTGAATTCAACAAGGCATGCAAAGGCAATCGCTCTATGGAAATGATTAAAGTCAGTGAGGCCTTGCACGAGAAAAAAGTGGCATTGATAGCCGACCAAATAGCTAACCGAGAGCACCGACCCAAGTTTGTGCTCATCTCCGGTCCCAGTTCATCGGGTAAAACGACTTTCTCCATGCGTTTGCGTATCCAACTGATGGTCAACGGCATTCAACCTGTCGTTATATCCATGGATAACTATTTCGTTAACCGTGAAGATACACCCAAAGACGAGAACGGTGAATGGGACTTCGAGCATCTGCATGCCATTGATCTGGAACTTTTCAGTCAACAGATGAACGATTTAATGGAAGGAAAAGAAGTGGAACTGCCTTTCTATAACTTTGAGACAGGTAAACGAGAGTTCCGTGGAAATAAACTGCAATTACAACCGGACCAAATATGTATCTTGGAAGGATTGCACGCCCTGAACCCCGAACTGACCAAAGACATTCCTTCGAAAGAAACATTCAAGATATTTGTCAACGCTTTGACAACCGTCAATTTGGATAACCATAACTGGATTCCTACTGCTGATATACGTTTGATTCGCCGTATCATACGTGACTACCGTTATCGTGGTTATTCAGCCCAAGAGACTATTGCCCGTTGCGACAGTGTGCAGCGCGGTGAAGAGCGTTGGATTTATCCCTATCAAGAGGAAGCAGATGTGATGTTCAACTCTGCCCTACTCTTTGAATTAGCCGTTCTTAAACGCCACGCAGAGCCCATCTTGGATGAAGTTCCCAAATATGTGGATGAATATACAGACGCACACCGTCTGCTCAAAGAATTGAGTTATTTTGAACCCATACCCGAAAAAGAAATTCCACCTACGTCCTTCTTGCGTGAGTTTGTGGGCGGTAGTTCATTCCTTTATTAATATGAAAACAAAATACATTCTTTTTGGTATCTGCCTGCTGATGGCAGTCGGATTGATTGGCGCACTCACATCCCTTCGTGCGCAAGAAGAACAAAATAACGGCTCGGGGTTTATCTTCCAAGCTATGAAAAACGTAACTATTCATCAGGATAGCAGCATCACCCAACTTATGGAAGACCACTGGGTAGGACGCGTGCGTGGTGAGGAAGAAATGCCCGGATGGAGATTACAAGTCTATTCGTCCAACGGACAGTTGCAAGCTAAACAAGAAGCAGAACAACTGAAAGAAATGTTGGAAAAAGAAATTACCGAACCCGTCTATGTGATCTTTACTCAACCGTTCTGGAAAGTCCGCATCGGTAATTTCCGAACCGTGGAAGAAGTTAAAGCCTACAAAGAAGTCCTTCTGGAGCAATTCCCGGACCTGCACAGCAGTGCCTATCCTGTCAAAGATATTATTATCATACAACAATGAACCTGCAAGATTTCCAACCGAATACAGAGCGAACAAAGGCTATTGCCGATAAGATGCGTGAAATCATTGCCTTGACGGGAGAAGATACCCGTCGAGATGGCTTGGTTCGCACTCCCGAACGCATTGGCGAAGCTATGCAGTTCCTTACCAAAGGATACCGGGAAGACCCTGATGCTATCTTGCGTTCCGCGCTATTTACGGAGGATTATAAACAGATGGTGGTGGTCAAAGATATTGATTTCTATTCCCTGTGTGAACACCACTTATTACCATTTTTCGGCAAAGCACATGTGGCATATATTCCGAATGGTAAAGTGACAGGATTAAGCAAGATTGCCCGTATTGTGGATGTCTATGCCCGACGCTTCCAAATTCAGGAACGTATGACCACCCAAATCAAGGAATGCATCCAACGCACACTCAATCCGTTGGGAGTCATGGTTGTTATTGAAGCCGAGCACCTATGTATGCAGATGCGTGGGGTGCAAAAACAACACAGCATAACAACTACCTCTGATTTCACCGGTGCTTTTACACGCCAAGAAACCAGAGAAGAGTTTTTACGACTGATTAAGGGCTGAGATTAACGTTTTAATATAGGTTTTTCTAACAGATGCCACGATAAGAAAGCCACAATCAGCACAAAAACGATTAGGGCTGCTAAAGCTGTCCACGTACCTAACGCAATAAATAAACCTCCTGTTAATGCCAATTTGACAAGCGGTCCGTGGTAAATATAAATACCATAAGAAAGATCACCAAAACGTGCAAAATTATTTAAGAACGATAATGAATATGCGCACCAAACGACAAGAATGCCAAAACATAATGGTGTCAGATATTCAAGCGCGAAATATTGTTCCAACAAATAAACCAACACGGCAGGTAACAGTAACTTATTTTTAAGCGATAAAAATAGGTCTTTATATAAATACAGTCCCATTCCTACTGCAAAATAACTCATAAATCCGGGTAATTGACGAGCCAAAATAGTATATATATGTTTGTCGGTTACCTCTGCCACGTAATGCAAACCATTGCGATATAGCACTGCCATCACGTATATTCCCAGCAACCACACCCACGCACGTTTGGAACGTTTTATTAACCATAACAAAAGGGGCAAAATAATATAAAATGCCACTTCAATTTTTAATGTCCACAAAGCAGGATTGACAGAAGCATCGTTTACCAAGTTGCTTTCAAACACCCCCGGCAAAGAGGGATGAATAAAGTTGAGAAAGCTCAAATTAGCCGCTAAATATGCGAACCAATCTCCGGAAAAGAAATATTGATTCCAAGGGAGTGTACTAACTATGGACAATCCCAAAGCACAACCAATAACGACTAACCAATAAGCCGGCAATAATCGTTTACATCGTTTTATAAAATAGGCTTTTAAGGATTCACTTCGTAAACAACTTTGTGTAATTAAAAATCCTGAGATAACAAAAAAACCGGTAATAGATATGTATGTGTCAAAATATGGCAAAAATGGCTGCAGTTCCCCTATACCCGATATCACAATGATATGAGCAATAAGAACAACAAACGCGAATATAAAACGCAAGAAATCAAAACAATTATCACGTGCCATATCAATGCATAACCAAAATCTTTACCACTGCATGGTCCCCTCCTGCGTTACAGAAGACATTATATACTCCTGTTGCTACACGGCGTCCATCTGCCGTTTTGCCATCCCAGATAGCCGTACCGCCGTTGGAACGCGTTTCACAAACCAAGTTACCGGCATTATCCGTGATATGGATGATACTCTCATCCTCCAAACCTGCAATGGTGATAGGTCCTTCATAATCCGGTCGAACGGGGTTAGGATAAGCATAGGCTGATGAGTAACTCTCAAAAGGAGCAGAAGCATCGCCTTGATAAGACATAAGTCCTTTGCCGGTACCGATAAAGACCTTGCCCGTAGTTGGTTCAATCGCTATACTGAGAATAGTATTACTGAGCAGCGGAGAATTATCCGTTGTGAAATGTTCAATGGTTTCCAAACCATCTTCTGACATTAAATACAAGCCCGAGGCTGCAGTGCCTATCCACTTGCGGTTGGCACCATCCACAGCGATGACGTTAATTTGCTCTGTTTCCAATAAATAATCCGCCAAATTGGTTCCATCATTACGAGGAATCTTAATCTTACGACATGCTGATGAATTGAACAATTCACTCGGATTGTCAATAATAATGATACCGGCTGTCAAGCCGACCCAAATGGCACCTTCTTTCGTTTGAGCAATACAACAGATTCTATCTAACTGAATATTGCGGTTATCTTGATCTACAAACTGCGTACGTAAAACAGATCTATCATCGCGGGAATTGTCAATTGTACCTCTATCATCCAATACAGCCAACCCGACTTTTTGATGGCTACTGGAAATAATTTTTATTTGCTCATTCTGATTCCAAATAAGTAGGTTTTGAGCGCGAGTAATAACATCAATATCACTATTTTGAATAGCTATAGCTTGTCCATTAGGACGAAGAACTTTTATATTATTCTTGCCCGAAATATTCATCATCCACAGATTATTTTGACTGTCAAAAGCCAATGCATCAACCCATGTATAGGATGTTGCCGGAGAAGCAATACTATCCAAGAAACTATTTCTGGCATAATAACGTTTATAAAATTGATTATCCCTAAATTCTAACAATCCTATTCCCAAACCTGCAGCAAAAAAATGCGTTGGATCTTTAGGATCTATTATTCCGTCACAAATATCAACCAAATACTGTCCTGATAAAACTTCTAATTCCTTATTTGAGAAATTGTTCCATTGGTCTTGGTGAAGGACAGAAACAGTTCCGGGGTGATGGGTAGTGACAACAACATACCCCCCCGGAGTCATAATCAAATTGCCATTAACTATGCGCAACCGATACGGATAATTTTCGGCCGGCCCATCTACAAAAAACAGTTGAGAATCATCATTCTTAACCCGCATCACACCCTTGTCTCCTATGGCTAACCAAGTACAATCGGATTGAGCTATATCAAACACTTCATCGGATGTAGCCACGTAGTGAAGTCCGGAAGTGGTAATTTCCCAATATCCTTGTCCTTGCTGCGCAATATATAAACGATTGTCGTGCGCAATCATTCGTGTAAAGGTCTGATTATCTTCTATGGTCTTCCATTCACCTCTTACATTTTTTTGGAGAGCATAACGGATACTATCCTGACCCGCATTTTCTTTAGCCTTACATTTCAGTACACGCCGAACAAGCATATACGCCGTGTCTTGACAGGTTCCTATGCCCACACAAGATGTTGATTCCGATAACTGCATGTTGTTCCAATTGGAATAGTCCATAGCGTTATCCTTGCGAGCAATCCAATAGAGGTTCTTGCTGTCGGTAACAAACATAGAATCCTCGGTTAATGTCACACCCGTTACATTTACCTCATCTCCCTTAGGACCAATATAATACGTCTCTCCCACCTGCCTTTTGGCCATATTGATTGTCATCAAACCGAAAGGCATTGCTACAAAAGCCGTGTCAGCATCTATCACAAGGGCATTGGCATGCTTGGCGGAAGTCATCTCTTTGATAGCCACATCCGTCATTGGAACAATGGAACCATCCGAATAGATAAAATCTATCAAACCATCTTCATACATCAGCATCAAGCAACGATTCATCTCCGAATACCCTATTTGAGCAATCGTCGAGCCGTTTAAGCCGTCCTGTTTGCTATACGTCGTTATCTGCTCCGTCTTGCGATTGATTGAATACAATGCCCCACCCGCCTGCACATAGATCTCCGTAGGCGTAACCTCCACGTGTTTGGACTGACCATAAGCCAAATGGGATTGCCAACTATACATTTGGGCTACTGACAAAGCACTTTGCAGTAAGCATCCTATCAAAACGAGCAGACTTTTTTTCATATACGTACGTATTAAATCAAAACATTTTTTAGTTGCTCCATCGCACGAGCGCGATGACTGATTGAATTCTTCACGGAAGCCGGCAGTTCGGCAAAAGTTTCAGTATGTCCCTCCGGAATAAATATCGGATCATATCCAAAACCGCCATCTCCTCTTTCCTCCGAAGCGATAGTCCCCTGCACAACACCTTCCACTTGCTCTATTTGTCCTCCGCGAATAAGCGTTACAACCGTTCTAAACCTGGCTTGCCGATTACTGCACCCTTGCAAAAGGGTCAATGCTTTTAGACGATTGGCTGCATCATTATGCGCCTCACCCGCCCAACGAGCCGTATAAACACCCGGCTGGCCATTCAACGCCTCAATTTCCAAACCCGTATCGTCTGCAAAGCAGTCCATCTGATACTTATCCCAAATATACTGCGCCTTGATGAGCGAGTTGGCTTCCAATGTTTCACCCGTTTCTGCAATATCCTCCACGCACCCCAATTCGGCTAAAGAGATGATTTGAAAAGTCGAAGGAAGTATTTTACGTACTTCCTCCAACTTATGTGAATTATTTGTTGCAAAAACGAGTTTCATCGCCGTGGTTGAATATCCAGTTTAACCGGCTTAATCATATTCTCCGGCGCTAAAATGGTGTCCAACTCTTCTTTGGTCAAGATACCATTTTCAATAACCAAATCATACACGCCGCGACCTGTAGCAAGAGCCTGTTTGGCTATTTTGGTGCTATTCTTATATCCGATAATCGGGTTCAATGCCGTTACAATGCCTATACTTCCTTTGATATAGTTCTCGCAACGCTCCTTATCTGCCTTAATACCGTCTATGCAGTATTCACGCAGTACATCAAAACCGTTTATCATGATTTCACAACTCTCGAAGCAGCATTGTGCCATAGTAGGCTCCATGGCATTCAACTCCATTTGAGCAGCCTCATTGCACATGGCAACACACAAGTCGTTACCTATCACTTTGTAACTGATTTGGTTCATCACCTCCGGAATAACAGGATTAACCTTACCCGGCATGATGGAACTTCCGGGCTGACGAGCAGGCAAATCCAGCTCGTGCAAACCACATTTGGGGCCCGAACCTAACAAACGCAAATCATTGCAAATCTTGTTCATCTTGGTAGCAATACGACGCAACACAGACGAGTAACCAACCATACAGCTGGTATCCGAAGTGGCTGCTACCAAATCCTCTGCCTTAACGATATTCCAACCCGTAATCTGCGCCATATATCGGGTACATAATTCGGCATAACCCGGTTGAGAACATATACCTGTACCGATAGCCGTAGCTCCCATATTGATGGTCAAGAACTCCTCAGCAGCATCATTCAGGTGTTTAATCTCATCTTTCAAAATAGATGCAAACGCGCCAAAAGTCTGACCAAGGGTCATAGGAACAGCATCCTCCAACTGAGTACGACCCATCTTGAGAACATCCTTAAACTCTACGGCTTTCTTCTCAAACGCCTCAATAAGTTCCTCAAAATGTTTCATGAACTCTAAATGCGTAGCATAAAGACCCATATGAATAGCCGTGGGATAAGCATCATTGGTGGATTGCGAGCAGTTGACATGATCATTGGGAGAGCAATATTTATATTCGCCTAATTCATGCCCCATAATCTGTAACGCACGGTTGGCAATCACCTCGTTGGCATTCATATTGGTTGTGGTGCCAGCGCCACCCTGAATCATATCTACTGGGAATTGATCATGCCATTTACCTGCCAAAATCTCCTCGCAAGCTTGCTTTATGGCTGCGAACTGTTCATCAGTAAGCAATCCCTCATCGTGATTGGCCATTGCGGCTCCTAATTTGGTATATGCCAAGCCATTGATGAAAGCAGGATAATCTTTCAGTTTGAACTTAGAAATAGGGAAATTCTCCATCCCTCGTGCCGTCTGCACGCCATACAAAGCCTCGGCGGGTATCCCTTTTTCGCCAATTAAGTCACTTTCAATACGTGTTTTCATATTCATTTCTCCATTTTCAATTCTCCATTCCATCTATCGCTTCTGCAATGGAATTGGCAATAACACACATCTCTTCACCACTCAACTCCAGTTTGGGGTTGGTGAAAACCATATCCTTCTCTTTATCCAACGGAACGAGATGAACATGCACATGGTTTACTTCCATACCAAGCACAGCCACTCCCACACGCTTGCAGTTGGTAGCCTTCTTGATACCTGCTGCCACCTTCTTGCAGAAAAGCATCAGTCCGGATAGTGTCTCATCTTCCAAATCAAAGATATAATCTGCCTCCGGCTCCGGCAATTTGGGAATAACCAACGTATGCCCTTTTTTCAGCGGATTAATATCCAAAAAGGCATAATAATTCTCATCCTCAGCTACTTTATAACTGGGAATTTCACCATTAATAATGCGCGTAAAAAGTGTCATAGACTTATCTCTAATATTTCAAATTCCATTACACCTGCAGGCACTTTAACTTGTGCCATATCGCCTACTTTTTTACCCAGCAAACCTTTGGCAATAGGAGTAGTAACTGCTATTTTACCCTCCAAGATATTTGCTTCGCCTTCGGTGACCAGTTGGTAAACTTTTTCTTGATTATTCTTGAGATTCTTAACGCGAACTTTGGTCAATATCTGAACTTCATCTGTTTTAATGCTGCTTTCGTCTATAATACGAGCCTCCATAATTTTGGCTTTAAGCATAGCGATTTTACTTTCCAGATGCCCTTGTTCCTCTTTTGCCGCATCATACTCTGCGTTTTCACTCAAATCACCTTTGTCCCGTGCTTCTGCAATCGCTGCAATAACGCGAGGACGTTCTGTTCCTTCTAGGAACTGCAATTCTTCTTTCAGTTTTTGTAGACCGTCTGCGGTCATATAAGTTGCTGCCATATATTAATTAGGTATTTAATTATCAATATTTACGATTGAATATCTCAGACATCAGGAAAGCTTTGCGTGCTGTTTCAACATCACGTATATCCGGAATTTGATTGGTATTTTCTTCTATTTCTGCCATAAAACAATCCTTTTTAATAAAACGAAAAAATCCATAGCCGAGGTAGTTTTGTTAAAAACATCAGGAAACTTCACAGCCTCCTGATGCCATTAAACCTAAACCTTAACTATGAAAATTTATTTGTTTTCGAGTGCAAAGGTAATACTTTTTTTTGAATTGACCAAATTTTTTGCACAAAAAATGGATTTTTCACTGTTTTTTATGCAAAAAGGGCTACCCGATGGGCAGCCCTCATATCTATAAGTAGGTTTCATTAAGCCAGCTTATTGATGTAAATAGCCAAACTGGATTTCAGGTTTGCAGCCTTGTTCTTGTGGATAATGTGGCGTTTAGCCAATTTGTCCAACATAGAAGCAACTTTGGGCAACATAGCCACAGCAGCAGATTTCTCAGTTGTGGCACGCAAGTCACGAACGGCATTACGGGCAGATTTGGCATAATAGCGATTGTGCAATCTGCGAGCCTCCGTTTGACGAATGCGTTTCAAAGAAGATTTGTGATTTGCCATCTTTTTTAGTTTTTGTTCATTTAACAAATGTGTTACCTTTGAGGAAGGTCGGTATTTTGTAGCGGGTAGGAGAGTCGAACTCCTCTTTTTAGAATGAAAATCTGACGTACTAACCGATATACGAACCCGCCCTTGTTGCTGGAAAGAGCGTGCAAAATTACAACAAATTTTTGAATTGACCAAATATTTTGTTAAAAAA
>JAGHSG010000087.1 GCA_018066005.1 Bacteroidales bacterium
GCCTAAAAAGGATAATATTAAAATAATTATAAAATGAAAAAGTAGGCTTTATTGATGATTCTGGATGGCTGGGGAATCGGTGAAAAGAACACAGCCAATGCTATTTATTCAACTAACACTCCGCACTGGAACAAGATTTTGGAGGAGTATCCGCACAGTCAGTTGCATGCCAGTGGCGAGAACGTAGGTCTGCCTGACGGACTGATGGGTAACTCCGAAGTAGGACACCTGAACATAGGTGCCGGTCGCGTAGTTTATCAAGACTTGGTTAAAATAAATCGTGCTATCAAAGACGAGAGTATATTGGAAAATCCCGAAATCATCTCTGCTTTCAAGACTGCTCAAGAGAGCGGCAAGAAACTGCATATTATGGGTTTAACCAGTGATGGCGGTGTACACAGTTCGTTGGATCATCTGTTCTACCTGCTGCATATTGCCAAATTGTACGGACTGGAAGGTAAGACTTTCGTTCATTGCTTTATGGACGGCCGTGATACCGACCCCCACTCGGGTATAGGTTTTATTGACCAACTGGAAGCTCAAATGAAAAAAGAATGTGGCGAGATAGCGTCTATATCCGGTCGTTTCTATGCTATGGACCGTGACAAACGTTGGGAGCGTGTCAAAGTGGGTTATGACTTGTTAGTCAACGGAATAGGTGCTGAATTTGAGAATATGCATGAGGCGATGGAAGCCACTTATGCAGCCGATGTGACGGACGAGTTTATCAAACCTATTGTGCATGTGCGTGACGGTAAGCCGGTGGCTAAAATAGAAGAAGGCGATGTTGTTATTTTCTTCAACTACCGCAATGACCGCGCCCGTGAAATAACGGTTGTTCTGACACAACAAGATATGCCGGAACAGGGAATGAAGACCATTCCAAACCTGAATTATTACTGCATGACGCCGTACGAGAGTTCCTTCACGGGCTTGCATATCCTGTTCCCAAAAGAGAACGTGCAGAACACGATGGGTGAAGTGGTTGCCAAGGCCGGTTTGAAACAACTGCGTATTGCCGAGACGGAGAAATTTGCACACGTTACTTTCTTCTTCAGCGGCGGTCGTGACGCCCAATTCGAGAACGAGGACCGTATTTTGATTCCCAGTCCGAAAGTTGCCACGTACGATTTGCAGCCGGAGATGTCGGCTCCGGAAGTAGCCGCAGCCTTGTGCGATGCTCTGGATACGCAAAAATACGACTACATAACGTTGAACTTCGCCAACGGCGATATGGTGGGACACACCGGCGTTTATGCATCTATTCAACAAGCCGTTGTGACCATCGATATATGCGTAGATAGAGTGGTTAAGTCGGCTCTAAAGAACGGTTATGAAATAATTATTATCGCTGACCACGGTAATGCCGATCACGCTGTTAATGAGGACGGAACGCCCAATACGGCGCACAGTTTGAATCCTGTTCCATTTGTTTATCTGAGTGAGAACAAGAATGCAAAAGTAGAAGACGGCATCTTGGCTGATGTGGCTCCCAGTTTGTGTCATATCCTGGGTATAGAGCAGCCCAAGGAGATGACGGGAAGAAACCTGATTAAATAGAACGGGCAGAGCCCTAATAGAACGCAAGCAAGGCTTGCTAATAGAACGGCGACGGGGTCGCCTAATAGAATGCTTCGCTAATAGAATAGAAAATGGCAAAGAACGATTATATCATTGAAGTAAACCATGTCTTCAAGCAGTTTGAGGATGGTAAGTTTGCGTTGAACGATGTCAGTTTGCAGGTCCGGAAGGGCGAGTTTGTAACCATTCTGGGTCCGTCAGGTTGCGGCAAGACAACCCTGCTTCGCTGTATAGCGGGTTTCCAAGTGGCTACTTCCGGTGATATACTCCTGAATGGCGAAGATGTGACGGAGACACCGCCTAATGAGCGTCCCGTTAACACAGTCTTTCAGAAATATGCCTTATTTCCCCACTTGAACGTGTACGAGAATGTGGCGTTTGGTCTCAAACTCAAAAAGATTGATGCACGCGAGATAGAGAAACGTGTCAAGAAAGCCCTCAAGATGGTTAGCATGTCGGACTACGAGTACCGCGATGTAGATAGTTTGAGTGGCGGTCAGCAACAACGTGTCGCCATTGCCCGTGCCATCATCAACGAACCGGAGGTGCTGCTATTGGATGAGCCCTTGTCGGCATTGGATAGAAAGATGCGTTCGGATATGCAACTCGAATTGCGTGAGATGCATGACAAGTTGGGAATAACCTTTATTTATGTCACCCACGACCAAGAAGAGGCGCTGACATTGAGCGACCGCATTGTGGTAATGCGCGAGGGTAAGATTCAGCAGATAGGTAAACCGACAGATATATACAACGAACCCCAAAACAGTTTTGTGGCAGACTTTATCGGTGAGAGTAATATATTGGATGCTACTATGGTGAAGGACCATCTTGTACATTTCTGCGACCGCGATTTTGAATGTGTCGATAAAGGTTTTGGTGAAGATACAGAAGTGGATGTGGTTATTCGTCCGGAAGACTGGTACATTTCAGAGTTTAAAGTTGAAAGTTTAAAGTTGAAAGATAATCCGTGGCAGTTATTCGGAGAAATAAAAACATGTATATTCAAGGGTGTGCATTACCATATGACGATGCTGACGGATAACGGATATGAATTGGAAGTGCAAGATTATCACGCCTTTGAACCCGGGTCAAGAGTGGCTCTGTTGGTTAAGCCCGAAGATATTCAGGTTATGAAGAAAACACGCCTATGCAATACCTTTACGGGTACTATGTTGGAGAATAATCAAGTAGAGTTCTTGGACGAGGCGTGGGATGTGAGTGAGCGTACGGCAGAGCGTTTTGATGTGGGTGAACAGGTGGAGATTGAGGTAGATTTTAACCATGTCAATCTGCAAGACGACGAGGATGACGGTACGTTGAGCGGTGAGGTTTATTTCATTCTGTACAAAGGCGACCACTATCATTTGCAGATACGAACGGATGACGGGGATGATATATACGTCGATACCAATGATATTTGGGACAAAGGCGACCGTGTGGGTATTAAGATAGCCCCCAGTTGGATACGACTATATAAGGTTGAAGGTTGACAATACACGATGCACAATTACAAAAACGATGACAATTAAACTGATTCAAAATAGGAAAAACTGGGTGTGGCCATACGTGGCATTGCTGGTTTTCTTTGTGGTACTGCCGTTGATACTGATTGGTTTCTATGCTTTTACCAATCAGCAAGGCGAGTTTACCATACAGAATTTCGTGCAGTTCTTCCAGAAATCGGAAGCCGTCAACACCTTCATTTATTCGGTAACGATTGCTATGCTGACGACCATTATCTGCATCGTTTTGGGTTATCCGGCGGCATATATTATGGCGATGCAGTCGTTCCGCACCCCGGCTGTGATGGCGATGCTGTTCATCCTGCCGATGTGGATTAACTTCCTGTTGCGTACCTTGGCAACGGTGGAATTATTTCACATGTTCAACCTGCCTTTGGGCGAAGGGGCTTTGCTGTTTGGTATGTGCTATGATTTCTTGCCGTTTATGATTTATCCTATCTACAATACGTTGCAGAAGATAGATGTCAGTTTGTTGGAAGCATCGCAAGATTTGGGTGCCAGCCGTTGGGAGACGTTCACTAAAGTGGTAGTACCCTTGTCATTGCCCGGTGTGTATTCGGGAATTATTATGGTGTTTATGCCGACCGTATCTACGTTTGCCATTTCCGAATTACTGACGCAGAATAAGATAACATTATTTGGTAGTTTGATTCAACGAAGTTTTGGCGAAGGCGGTATAACGATGTGGAACTATGGTGCTGCATTATCGCTTATTATGCTGATTATTATAGGTTTAACTTCATTCTTTGGAAACGATGATAACGAGGACATCAATAGACAGGCGTAATACATGGTCGCGCGTGGTTAGTCAGGGTTATCTCTGGCTGCTGTTGGTGGTATTATATGCCCCCATCCTGCTTATTATTGTTTTCTCGTTCACTAAAAGTAAGGTCTTGGGTAACTGGACGGGCTTTACACTGGGGTTGTATGAGAACTTATTCAGCGGATATGATTTGGATGCCAATGTACGCGTCGATCCCAATCTGTATCGTGCATTATTTTATACAGGTGTCATTGCCTTGGCTGCGGCTTTGGTTTCTACTCTGTTAGGCACCATAGCGGCTGTGGGCATCTTTAACCTGCGTCAGCGGCATCGCAAGAGTGTTATGTTTCTTAATTCAATACCGATGATCAATCCGGATATTATTACGGGTATTTCGCTATTCTTGCTCTTTGTCTTTTTGGGCATAAGTCGCGGATTGACAACGGTTATTATAGCGCATGTCGTTTTCTGCACCCCGTATGTGGTGTTATCCGTTATGCCGCGGCTGACAAAAATGAATCCCAATATATATGAAGCAGCATTGGACTTGGGGGCAACACCTGTTCAGGCCTTTAATAAAGTACTGATACCGGAGTTATGGCCGGGTATGATTAGTGGCTTTATTTTGTCGTTGACGTTGTCTATTGACGATTTCGGTGTAACTTTCTTCACCAAAGGCAGTAACGGATTGGAGACGCTCTCCACCTTTATCTACGCCGACGCACGCAAAGGCGGTCTGACATCCGAATTACGACCACTCTTCTCATTGATATTCCTCACCATTTTGGTGCTATTAATAATTTCTAATTTACGAACTTCTAAACAAACGAAAAAATGAAAAAAGGTTATCTTTTCTTCTTTTTGTTGCTGAGTGCAACTTTTGGTTTTCAATCTCAATCTGTAGCCGCTAATCGCGCACACACGTTGAAAGTGTATAACTGGCAGGACTACATCGATATGGAGAATGTCTTGAACAAATTCCCCGAGTGGTACAAAGAACAGACCGGCGAAGATGTGGTCGTCAGTTACCAGACATTTGACATTAATGAGAATATGTTGACGCAGATAGAGGTCGGTCACGAAGATTATGACGTTATCTGCCCTTCTGAATATATTATTGAGCGTATGCTCCGTAATAATCTGTTGTTAAAAATTGACAAAAACTTTGGTTTTACGCCTGACTATACCCAATTAGTGGCTCCGTTTGCCGTAGAAAAATTCCAACAAATGGCTCCCGACAGCACTTATACGGTTAGCGACTATACTGTTGGCTATATGTGGGGAACGACCGGTATTTTGTACAATACCGAGTTGGTGGACGGTAAGGATTTGGCATCTTGGGGTTGCTTGCAAAATCCCAATTATAAGAATCGTATCCTGATGAAAGACGCTTTCCGGGATGTTTATTCGGTGATTGTGCTGTATTGCTACAAAGACGAGATAGCAGCCGGTACCGCTACGCGCGAAGATTTAGTGGCTAATGTTACTCCGGAGCGTATCAAGCGTGTGGAAGATTTCTTGGTTGGTATGAAGGAAAATATTGCCGGCTGGGAAGTAGATTTCGGTAAGGAAGAGATGACCAAGGGTAAGACTTGGATGGACTTGATTTGGTCCGGTGACGCTCAATGGGCTATTGATGAGGCGGAAGAAGTGGGTGTTTCGCTGGAATATATTGTTCCCGAAGAAGGCAGTAATGTGTGGTTTGATGGTTGGTGTATTCCTAAATATGCCCAAAACACTAAGGCAGCCAGTTATTTCATCAACTACATGTGTATGCCGGAAAACGCCATTCTTAATATGGAAGAGATAGGTTATGTAAGTGTTATAGCCGATTCTTCTATATTGGAATGGGCTAACGATACAACTATTGAAGAGACGGCAGACTTGACTTATTTCTTTGGCGAAGGTGCCGAGGCGGTGCATGCCAATCAAGTTTTCTATCCTGACAAGAGCATTATTGACCGCTGTGCTTTGATGCACGACTGTGCCG
>JAGHSG010000086.1 GCA_018066005.1 Bacteroidales bacterium
ATTCCACCCTGTTTATGAGACACAATCCCTCACCAGCGTGAAATTCGTTGCAAAGGTACAAACATTTTTTGATATATGCAAATAAAAAATATATTTTTTCCCCTTTTACGCACAAAAAAAGTTGCTGACCATATCAATCAGCAACTTTTCATATTGTCAAACGGCTTCGCCATATTAGCGTCTGCTTCCGCCGGAGTAACCTCCGCCACTGCGGCTGCCTCCTGAGAAGCCACCACCGGAATATCCTCCGCCGGAATAGCCACCTCCACGGCTACCACCGCTATATCCGCCACCCGAGTAACTGCTTCCGCGACTTCCGCCTGAATAACTGCTACCGGAGTAACTGCTACTGCGACCGGTGCTGCCACCATAACTACTTCCCGAATAACTGCTTGAACTGCGAGTGGACGTTGCTCCACTATATCCGGACGTGCTACCACGAGAGGTCGTTCCACTATACGAACCGCCACGAGAGGCTGTACCGGCAGATGAACTGCGAGTGGTTGTTCCTGTATAAGATCCTCCACGAGATGCGGTAGTTGTGGTACTACGAGATGCCGTTGCAGATGTGCCACCGGCATACGTTCCGCGAGAGGTTGTGGCTGTAGCTGTGGTCGAACGGCTAGCAGATGCAGGAGCACTCGTTCTAACGTTGCGACTGCCAAACGTGTTGCTGCGCGAAGTTGCACTTGTACCGGCACTTGCACCTCTGGATGCCGTTGCTGTGGTACTTCTGGATGCCGTACCTGCTGTTGCGCTACGACTGGCGGTAGTGGCTCTGCTACTACTTAACTCACGAGCGTTGCTGGCACCTGTTCTGGAAGCAAACGAGCGACTGGCTCCTTGACTGCGAGCGTAATCGGAACGACTGGCTCCACTACTCATCCGAGCTGCAGCACCTCTGACTTCGGTGTTATAACGATAGGAGCAGCATACGTGATCGTGATGGTAAACATGGATGTGAACGTAGTAGTCACGATAGCCCCAACAGGGATAAGGTGCATACCATCCAGGCCAATAACCCCAGTACCAAGGCGAAGTCCAGCAAACCCAAGCAGGTCCCCAAAACCAATCATAGATAATAGGTCTGTAGATATAAACCGGCTCGATAACATAGTTGGTACCATAGATATAAGTATCTCCAACTACTTGTACCGTTACGGACTCATCAGCCCCTTTTTCTACGTAAATGGTAGCAACATCTTGGAAGATATCCTTTGCCAATACGGCTTGAATCAATACCAGATGGTTGTTGCCTTCTTTGCTTTCCACAACACGTAGATAATCTACATTACCGTCACCGTTCAAGTCCAAGTTGCTCAAATGACTATCCTCGGCGTTCAGTTTTTGTTCAAACTCTTCAATCGTTTTAACTTGACCGAACAGAGTAGCAACGGCTTTCAAATCCAATTGCTCACTGATGTCAGCACTGTTAGCCTCAACGGTAACTTTGTCTTCTGCTTTGGTTGCAACTCCACTGCCTATCAGCAATAAAGCCGCCATCAACATCCAATTTCTCATGACTACACTAATTTTAATTCATGATTCATTTTTTCCTTCTTCGTCCTCATATAACGAAGGTTGTAGGGGTTAGGCGCCACCTCTATTGCTATATTCTCTACAATTTCTATGCCATAACTCTCCAAACCGATTCTTTTTTTCGGGTTGTTGGTCATTAAGCGTAGCTTACGAACGCCCATTTGACGAAGAATTTCTGCTCCTATTCCATAGTCGCGCTCGTCCGGCTTGAAGCCTAAATGCACGTTAGCCTCCACCGTATCATCCCCCTGTTCTTGCAATTTATACGCGCGAATCTTATTCATCAATCCTATTCCTCTACCCTCCTGATTCATATAAATAAGGATACCTTTTCCTTCTTTTTCAATCATCTGCATAGCACAATGCAGTTGTTCTCCGCACTCGCACTTGCGCGAGCCGAATATATCACCTGTGGCACAACTGGAATGAACACGGCATAAAACGGGTTCATTCTCCGCCCACTCGCCTTTGGTCAGGGCTACATGTTCCAATCCTGTTGTCAAATCGCGGAAAGGCGTCAAGGAGAACTCTCCATATTCGGTCGGCAGAAAAACAGTCTCACCACGCTCCACCAAGACCGAATCCATCGTTCTTTCATCCTTAACTGATTCTATACTCTTGTTAGGACTTTTACACGGGGCCGTCTGTGCCATCCGGTAAGCAATCAAATCCTTGATGGAAATCAATTTGAAACCGTATTCGGCAGCCACTTTTTCCAATTGGGGCAGACGCGCCATCGTGCCGTCTTCATTCATAATTTCAATCAGAGCAGCCGCAGGTATCATACCACTCAAACGGCATAAATCGACAGCCGCCTCGGTATGTCCGGCACGCTCCAGCACACCGCGCGGTTTGGCGTACAACGGATTGATATGTCCGGGGCGACCAAAAGTGTCAGCCGTGGAAGCAGGGTCACTCAAAGCCAAAATAGTAGCGGCCCGGTCATGAGCACTCACGCCCGTCGTGCAACCCTCCAATTTATCTACGGTAACCGTGAACGGCGTACCTAACATGCTGGTATTATTTGCCACTTGGTGAATAAGTCCCAGTTCGGCACAACGATTCTCCGGCAGCGGCGCACACAATACACCCCGTCCGTGCTGAAGCATAAAATTAACTTTCTCCGGCGTAATCTTTTCTGCTGCAATAATAAAGTCTCCTTCGTTCTCCCGGTCCTCATCATCCACCACAATCACGAACTGACCTTTCTTGAACTCCTCTAATGCTTCCTCAATTTTATCCATTTTGTTTTGATATTTGCAATCGTTTTTTCGTAAATCTTAATCCAAACCTCGGGGTTGAACAAGCCCGAATCCGTGGCGGCTTTGTAGGTCAGGAAGATACCTATCGGCAGCAAGACCGCTGAACTGAGCCACATACCTCTCCAAACCGGCCAAATAGCCTCACGCGCCATCTTGTAACCGGTATTGTCTATGATGTAATACACAATGAACATAGCCACGGAGATAACAATCGGGGCACCCAAACCGCCTTTTCGGATAATTGCTCCCAACGGCGCTCCGATGAAGAAAAATATCAGGCACGCAAAACTCAACGTGTATTTACGGTGCAACTCAATCTGGTGCTTGCGGATATAACTGTTATAATCTTCCAACATAATGGCATTATACGCAATCTGGTCTTGCTGTGCTCTGGCTTTATCAATAGCCGACTGCAATGCCCGTCGCACTTGGTCGGACCTAAGCGATGCACGCAAAGTGGACAGACTGAATTCACCCTTCCGTTCATCTGCCACCGCCCCTAATTCGCGGCCGGTCAAACGTTCACGACCGAAAAAGCGATTCTGCACCATATCTTCGCCTTGAGCGTGAGCACGCTCGGCACTCAATTTACCCACCGAATCAATGGATTGTATCAACTGCGACACATCCTTACTCACATGCTGGTCTTGCATGACCGACTCGTCAAAGCGGTTCAATTCGGTATTAAAATCAATCAAGACCTGCTTGTAAGCAAACATCTCACGGCGATAAGGAACACTCTCTTGGGAACCTGTTGCACGTTGCTGCTGCTGGTCCAAGTTCTCAAAACTCTCCCCGTTATACAGACGCAATAGCAGATAACGGTTGTCACTCGTAAAGAACACGCGACCCGAATCCGCCACCGTCACACTTGCATTCTCAAACCCGTTGGAATAGTCATAAATCATCATATCCTGCATCAAACCGGTACGGGGATTCTTCTGACGCACATAGATATTATACCCCTGAATGCCGTTATAGAACTCCGCCACGGGAATGTCCAATTCAGGACTTTTCTGCCTTAACGAGAACACCAACGCCCAGAATTTGGCCTGCGAAGCCGGCAGCACATGATTGGAAAAGAAAAAGGCTCCAACGGAAATCAATCCGATAAAAATAGTCAACGGACGCATGATTCGGAACAAACTGACACCCGCGCTTTTCATCGCCGTCAACTCAAATTTCTCGCCTAAATTACCAAACGTCATCAAACTGGCGAGCAGAATAGCTAACGGCAATGCCAGCGGAACAACCGTAGCCGTGGCATACACCAAGAATTCCAACAACACTTTTATCTCTACCCCTTTGCCGACGATGTCATTTATTCGCATCCACAACAGTTGCATCAGCAGAATAAAACAACAAATCATGAAGGTTAATATAAATAACCCCATGAAATTCTTCAGCATATATTTATCCAGCTTTTTCAGCATCCTACTACCCTTCCAAGTCCTCCGCAAAGAATCCGTATGGCAACAAATCTTCCGCTTTATCAAACACATAGACGGCTTTTTCGCCGTACAAAAGCACACGCATCGGCTGACCAAAACGGTGCTCCGTCTCCAACATGACTTGCCTGCACGAGCCACAAGGAGCCCCCGGTTCTTCCGTAAAATGTCCTGCTGTAAAGCACGCAATAGCAAGGGCTTTAACCGGCTGGTCGGGATGATTGGCATTGGCTGCGAAGAGCGTTGTACGTTCGGCACACAGGCCACTCGGATAGGCTGCGTTCTCCTGATTGCTGCCTTTTACAATCGTTCCGTCAGCCAACAATGCCGCTGCTCCCACTTGGAAATGGGAATACGGGCTATAAGACTTTTTGGTCATTTCCTTCGCTTCCAGGATTAAAGCACGGTCACTTTCACTCAATTCTTCCATGGAATAGGAAGCCAAACTTGTTTTGATGCAAAGTTTTTTCATAAGTATATGGAATAAATTTCGCTATTATACCAAATTAGGTTGCAAAGATACACATTTTTTGGCATATACGCAAATTTTACGGACAAAAAACAACAACTATATTTTTTTACCCTACAAAATTTTTATATATAAATTTTTTTTCGTACCTTTGTAGTCGAATATGCAAATCGCATTTACCACCATATTGCCCTCGTCCGGTTTTAGCCGGTTGCAAGCGTTTGAATTGCTGCCTGCAAGTGTTTTCTCACCACAGGCGGAGATTTTGGTAGCCACGTTTGACTACCCGGTGGATGCCGCTTTGATGCGTCAAATGCCCAACTTGCGTTTGGTGGCGAATTTTGGTGTCGGGTACAACAATATCGACCTGGATTATTGTCGTCAGCACCATATTGCAGTTACCAACACGCCTAATCCGGTCATTGAGCCGACTGCCGAATTGGCTTTTTCGCTTATGCACGCCGTGGCACGCAGGACGGCTGAGTTAGACCGCCGCATGCGTAATCACACCACCGAGCCGTTCGGTGTAATGAATAACCTCGGTCATGCTCTTTTCGGCAAGACATTAGGTATCATCGGTATGGGGCGCATCGGACACGCTTTGGCGCGTAGGGCTTTGGCGTCCGGTATGCCCGTCATCTATCATAACCGTCATAAGTTGGACGAAGAGCCGTCTATGCAATACGTCTCTATGGACGAATTGCTGACAACAGCCGATTTTGTCTCGCTCAACCTGCCCTATTATCCCGAGGTGCATCATCTGATTGGAGAAAAAGAACTCCGTATGATGAAGTCCTCCACCTACCTTGTCGATACGGCGCGTGGAGCGCACGTGGATGAGCAAGCCCTTGTTCAAGCCCTTCGCAAAGGCGAGATAGCCGGTGCTGCTATGGATGTGTACGAGCACGAACCAAATGTCAGTCCGGAGTTGCTCACCATGGATAACGTCGTTCTGTCGCCCCACGTAGGTACGGGAACGATGGAGGACCGCCTTGTTATGTGCGAAAATGTTACCGACAATATTCTTTATTTCCTTCGTGGAGAGAAAGACAAGATGAACTTAGTTAATTTATAATATATGTCTATTACAGAACGTTTTTTAAAGTATGTGAGTTACTGGACCACGTCTAATGAGTCCACCCACACCACACCTTCCACGGCTCGCCAATGGGATTTGGCGCATTATTTGGAGCAGGAACTCAAATCCATGGGATTGGAAGTCGATTTGGACGACAAAGGTTACCTAATGGCAACCTTGCCAGCCAACACAACCGCCAAGAAACCTACCATCGGTTTTATTGCCCACATGGACACAGCCCCCGACGCCTCCGGAGAGAATGTGCAGCCGCGTATTGTAACCAAGTACGATGGCAAGGACATTGTTCTCAATGCCGAGAAGAATATTGTGCTGGAAGTAAGCAAGTACCCTGAAATCCGCAATTACAAAGGTCAGGACATCATCGTAACGGATGGCACTACCCTCTTGGGCGCGGATGACAAAGCCGGCATTGCCGAAATTGTTTCTGCCGTTGAATACCTGGTGCAACATCCCGAAATAGAGCACGGAACGGTGCGTATCGGCTTCACGCCGGATGAAGAGATTGGCGAAGGTGCAGACCATTTTGACGTAGCCAAGTTCAATGCCGACTGGGCTTATACGATGGATGGCGG
>JAGHSG010000019.1 GCA_018066005.1 Bacteroidales bacterium
AATGCGGATGTTATCTGTGTGCTGCACGAAGGGGAAATCGTTGAAATGGGCAAGCATGATGAACTGCTCGCCAAAGAAGGATACTATCATAAATTAGTTGAAATGCAAAATGGCAAATAAAGAAGATACACCCATGATGAAGCAGTTCCGCGACATCAAGGAGCAATACCCTGATGCGTTGCTGCTATTTCGTTGTGGCGATTTTTACGAAACGTATTGCGAAGATGCCGTCAAAGCGTCCAAAATCCTTAATATCACACTTACGCACCGCTCTAATGGCGGGTCGTCGGCTGCGGCTATTGATATGGCCGGATTCCCTTTCCATGCCTTGGATACCTATTTGCCTAAATTGGTACGGGCGGGGTTGCGCGTGGCTATTTGTGACCAACTGGAAGACCCCAAACTGACCAAAAAACTGGTCAAACGTGGCGTAACCGAATTAGTCACACCGGGCGTCAGTTACTCGGATACGACGCTCCAACAAAAGGAAAACAACTTCCTCGCCTGCGTCCACTTTGGCTCCAAATCTCTAAACTCTAAACTCTCAACTCTAAACTGCAATACCATCGGTATTGCTTTCCTCGATATTTCCACGGGCGAATACCTTGTGGCGGAAGGTACGGCGGATTATATAGATAAGTTGCTTGTCAACTTTGCCCCCAAAGAAGTCTTATACTTGCGTGGACGTAAAGAGCAGTTGGAAGCCAACTTTGGTAACCGCTATTTTACGTTTGAGTTGGATGATTGGATGATGACTGCCCAGGCAGCCGAAGACCGCCTGCTTAAACAGTTCCAGACATCCTCTCTCAAAGGATTTGGTGTACAGGACCTTCCTAACGGTGTCATCGCTGCCGGGGCTATTCTGCATTATTTGGATATGACCCAGCACCTGCAAACGGGACATATTCAGCACTTGGCGCGTATTGAAGAAGACCGGTATGTATGGCTTGACCGCTTCACGATTCGTAACCTTGAACTCCTAAACGGCAATTCGGCGGAAGCCAAGACGCTCTTTGACATCTTGGACGCTACCATCACACCTATGGGTGGACGTCTGCTGCATCGTTGGATGGCTTTCCCGCTCAAAGATGTACGCCCCATTCGTAACCGCCAGTCGGTTGTGGAGTATTTCTTCCGCCATCCCGAACACCGCGAGACGATTCGTGAAGAACTGTCTAAGGTGCAGGATATGGAGCGTATCGTCTCCAAAATAGCCACGGGACGTATATCACCGCGTGAAATGGTGCAGTTAGGCAATGCCTTACGCGCTATTGAGCCGGTTAAACATATCTGCGAGCAGGCAACGGAAAATTCTTATCTGTCGCTCTTGGGCGAACAACTGACTCTCTGCTCCGAGATGCGCCATCGCATCGAGACGACCATCACACCGGACCCGCCTGCCGTCTCCGGCAGACCCAATATGATTGCACGAGGGGTCTCGACCGAATTGGACGAACTGCGGGATATACAAACCAACGGCAAAGACTATTTGCTCAAAATACAACAGCGCGAAATAGAAAAGACGGGTATCTCGTCCCTCAAAATAGGGTATAACAACGTCTTCGGTTACTATCTTGAAGTGCGTAATGCCTACAAAGAACAGGTGCCGTCCGATTGGATTCGCAAGCAGACTTTGGTCAACGCCGAGCGGTATATAACCGAAGAATTGAAGCAGTACGAAGAGAAAATTGTCTCGGCAGAAGAGCAGATTCAGGTGCTGGAGAACCGTATCTATACCGAACTCATCTTGGCACTCACCGAGTATGTGCCTGCTATGCAGGTAGATGCCAATGTCTTGGCGCAACTGGATTGTTTGCTGTCCTTTGCTACCGTAGCGGCGCAGCATCATTACGTATGCCCCGATGTGAACGACTCGCTCGTCATAGATATTCGTCAGGGACGCCATCCCGTCATCGAACAGCAACTCCCCATAGGTGAGACGTATGTCGCTAACGATGTCTTGTTGGATAACGATAATCAGCAGATTATTATCCTCACCGGCCCCAATATGGCAGGTAAATCGGCTCTCCTTCGCCAGACGGCGCTTATTGTTCTTATGGCGCAGATGGGCTCGTTCGTGCCGGCTGAATCGGCTTCTATCGGTGTCGTGGATAAGATATTTACGCGTGTTGGGGCTTCGGATAATATATCCTTGGGCGAATCGACTTTTATGGTCGAGATGAACGAAGCGGCGTCTATCCTCAACAACCTCTCCGAACGCTCTCTTGTTCTCTTTGACGAGTTGGGACGGGGAACATCTACCTACGATGGCATATCTATCGCGAGGGCTATTGTGGAGTATATCCACGAGTCGCGTTTCCATGCCAAAACGCTCTTTGCTACCCACTACCACGAACTTAACGAGATGGAATCGTCTTTCTCCCGCATACGCAACTACAATGTCTCCGTCAAAGAAGTGAACGGCAAGGTTATTTTCTTGCGTAAACTTGCCCGTGGCGGTTCCGAACATAGTTTCGGTATTCACGTGGCACGTCTGGCCGGTATGCCGCAGACCATTGTGCAGCGTGCCGAACAAATCTTGCATGACTTGGAGAAAGGTAGTGCTAGAAGCACGAATGGTAGCGCAGCGATTGCTAGCACCAAAGGTGCGATTAGTGAACCCGAAGGGTATCAGTTGTCTATTTTCCAACTGGATGACCCTGTCTTGGAGCAGATTCGGGACACCGTTGCCTCGTTGGACATCAATAACCTCACTCCGTTGGAAGCCCTTAACCGCCTCTCGGAAATAAAATCTTTAGTTGGAGCAAAGTCCTAACAATGTCCTAACTCATCCTAACATCATTTATGGCTAAACATCCTGCAAAA
>JAGHSG010000180.1 GCA_018066005.1 Bacteroidales bacterium
TTCAACGCGTTGCTGAAGACGTTGGAAGAACCGCCTTCGTATGCCGTATTCATCCTCGCTACCACCGAGAAGCACAAAGTGCTTCCCACGATACTCAGCCGATGCCAGGTCTATGACTTCCAACGGATAACCATCATGGATATTATCCGGCACTTGGAATACGTGGCCAAGACCGAAGGCGTGCAAGCCGAGCAGGAAGCCCTGCGCGTCGTGGCTGAAAAAGCCGACGGCGGTATGCGCGATGCGTTGAGTATATTTGACCAATTAGTCGCTTTCTGCGGCAACACGATTACCCACAAACAAGCCATCGAAGTGCTGAACGTGTTAGACACGGATTACTATTTCCGCCTAACCGATTATGCCCTGCAAAACAAAGTGTCCGAAGCGCTGCTTCTGCTGAACGAAGTGCTGCAAAAAGGCTTCGACGCAGGACACTTCATCACCGGACTGATGCAACATCTCCGTAATGTCCTGGTGGCAAAAGATACCCAGACACTCAGTCTGTTGGAGACATCCGACACCATCCAAAAACAATACATGACACAGGCGCAACAGTGCGAAGCACAATGGCTGTTCCGTGCGTTGGATATTCTCAATACATTGGATGTCAACTACCGCACCGCCAAGAATAAACGCCTGACAGTAGAACTGGCATTGGTTAAATGGGTGGCCCCTGTCGCTCCTATGGCTGCTACCGCTCCGGTTGCTCAGCCTGCTCCGGTAAAGACTCCTGCTCAACCTGCTCAACCTGCTCAACCTGTTCAATCCGCGGCTCCCGCTCCGGCACCTAAACCGGCTCCTAAGCCATCTGTCGGCATGCCTAAGTTGCCCAGTCTGAATATGGCACAGGTTACCGAGACTCCGGCACCGGCCGAAGAACCAACACAGCCCAAGGAGGGGCCGCAAAACACCCCTTTTACACGTGACCGGCTCCTGACCGTGTGGGCCGGTCTGAAAGCCCATTTCCCCAAGGAAGACCGTTTGCAACGCATGCTGACGGATTATACACCCGTCATCACGGGAGATAACATGCTGACCCTGACACTGGCTAACCCGTGGCAGAAAGAAGAGTTTGGCTCTTTCGGCAAGCA
Source organism: Bacteroidales bacterium (assembly GCA_018066005.1). Taxonomy (GTDB): domain Bacteria; phylum Bacteroidota; class Bacteroidia; order Bacteroidales; family Paludibacteraceae; genus Colicola. The sequence goes on from JAGHSG010000180.1 coordinate 1,092, forward strand.
GATAATGACTATTGTGCGCAAGGAACTGCAGAACGATTTGGTCAAACTGCAAGTAACGGTGGAGGAATACGTCAAAGAACAGCAAGCCTATACATCACAAGAGAAATATAAACTGCTCGTGCAGCAGAACCCCGCTCTGCAAGAGATGCGGGAAGCGCTGAACCTGCAATTGGAATAATGAGTGAGGACCTCAAGAAATATTTGCCGACCACTCGCAAAGAGTTGGACATTCGGGGATGGGATAATGTGGATATTATCCTCTTCTCGGGTGATGCTTATATAGACCATCCTCAATTCGGCGCAGCCGTTATCGGACGCGTGTTGGAAGCAGCCGGTTACCGCGTGGCTATCGTGCCTCAGCCCGACTGGCATGGCGACCACCGCGATTTCTTGAAATTGGGACGTCCTAAACTGTTCTTCGGTATTACCGCCGGTTCGATGGACTCGATGGTTAACCACTATACGGCCGGTAAACGCCGCCGTTCAGACGATGCTTATACACCCGACGGACGTGCGGGCATGCGACCGGATTACTGCACGATAACCTATTCACGCATCCTTAAACAACACTTCCCGGACGTTCCTATTGTCTTAGGCGGAATAGAAGCCAGTATGCGTCGCTTGGCACATTATGACTATTGGTCCGACACCTTTATGCCGTCTATCTTAGTGGATTCGCAAGCCGACATATTGGTGTACGGTATGGGAGAGAAAAGCATCGTTGCCATTGCTGCTGCTATTCGGCAAAACGGCCAGATACCCCATGATGTGCCGCAAACCGCTTATCGCATCGAACAGGGGACTTGGCAGGGCAACAAAGAGAATACGATTGTGTTGCACGGCTACGAAGAGGAAAAGAAGAATAAACTTATCTACGCAGAGGATTTCCGCCTGACAGAGATAGAGTCCAATAAAATCAATCAGAAAACGATTCTGCAAGACGATATTGTGGTCAATCCTTCTTATCCGCCGATGACGACCGAGGAGTTGGATGCCGTGTATGACTTGCCGTTCCAATACCTGCCTCACCCTAAATACAAAGACAAGCATATCCCTGCCTACGAGATGATTCGTTTCTCCGTCTGTCTGCATCGCGGATGCTTTGGCGGATGCTCGTTCTGCACCATATCGGCGCATCAGGGTAAACAGATATCGTCACGCAGCAAGGAGAACATCATGCGCCAAATAAGCCGACTGAAAGACCTGCCCGAGTGGAAAGGGTATTTGAGCGATTTGGGCGGACCTTCGGCTAATATGTACGGCATGCACGGCAAGAACAGGCACCTGTGCGAGAAATGTGTGCGCCCCAGTTGTTTGCAACCTGTTGTCTGTCCTAACTTGCATCAAAACTTTGCTCCTATATTGGATATATACCGCTCGGTGGATAAACTGCCGTATATAAAGAAAGCCTTTGTGGGTAGCGGTATTCGTTACGACCTTATGTCCGAGGCGTACGGCAGGCAACTTATCACGCGACATGTATCGGGAAGGTTGAAAGTGGCTCCTGAACATTGCTCCGACCACGTGCTTCAACTGATGCGCAAACCCGACTGGCAGGCTTACTTGCGCTTCCGCGACTTCTTCAATAAAGTGAATAGGGAAAGCGGTATGCATCAGCAGTTAATACCGTATTTTATCTCTTCACACCCGGGATGCACGACCAAAGATATGGCAGCACTGGCAGCGGAGACAAAGCGGATGAACTACCATCCGGAGCAGGTGCAGGACTTCACGCCGACACCCATGACGCTTAGTACATGTATGTATTACACGGGTATCAATCCCTATACAATGGAACCTGTCTATGTCGCCAAAGACAGGCAGGATAAGAAAAAACAAAACGACTATTTCTTTTGGTGGCGTCCGCGTAGCACCAAAACAGAAACCGAGAAAACACATAAACAACGTACTAAATGAAGAAGAAACAATACCATATCAATCCGGTGACGTTAGCCATTGAGCATGTAGAGCATGACATTCATTACTGGCTGCGTCGTTCCGGTTTTTACCTGTTGGGAGGTGTATGCTTAGGAGTGATATTCTTTTTCCTCTTCTACCATTTCTTCCCGTCTCCGCGTGAGCGCCAGCTGATTAATCAGAAGAATCAGTTAGAAGCACAGATGCAGTTGATAGATAATCGTGTCGATCAGATGCAAGTGGTGATGGCTGACCTGTCGCAGCGGGATGATAACCTCTACCGCGTGCTGTTTGGCGCCGAACCTATTCCGGTAGGTGTGCGTCAAGGGGCTACCCAAAAAATGGACTACTACGACGAGTTGAGCAAGATGACCAATTCGCAGTTGGCGGCTAACCTGACCCTTAAAACGGATATATTGGAGAAAGAGTTATACGTGCAGGCCAAATCGTATGACGAGATAATGGAAATGGCTAAGACACAGGAGATTCGCATGGAGAATATCCCGGCTATTCAGCCTGTATTAAATAAGGATCTCACGCGCGTAGCCAGCGGTTACGGATGGCGTGTCGATCCTGTCTATCACGTGCGTCGCTTCCACGAAGGTATGGACTTTACGGCTCCTAAAGGTACAGATGTGTACGCCACGGGAAATGGTAAAGTGGTCTTTGTGGGACATAAACAGGGCTACGGCAATACGGTCATCGTGGATCACGGCTTTGGTTATCAGACCCTCTATGCCCACTTATTCAAATCGTTGTGCAGAGTGGGGCAGAAAGTGAAGCGTGCCGATGTGATTGCCTTGGTAGGAAACACGGGCAAATCGACAGGTCCGCACTTGCACTATGAGGTACACTACAACGGCAAAGCAATTGACCCCAGAAATTACTATTTCTACGATCTGACGCCGGAAGAGTATGACAAGATGGTGCAACTCTCCAATAACTTTGGTCACATGCTGGACTAATTAACCCATTCGGGATATACGCATAAGCTCCTTCTCATCCAGGAGCTTTATTTTTCTGCCATCCATGCTAATCAGTTCTTCTTGTGCGAACTGACTTAACGTGCGAATAGCATTAGCGGTGGTCATTGAACTAAGGTTCGCCAAATCCTCACGGCTCATATACATAGCTATGGTGGAATCGTCTTCTTCCACACCATATTGCTGTTTGAGCATAAGAAGAGACTCCGCCAAACGACCGCGAATATGCTTTTGGGTCAAGTTGATGGTCTGAGATTGACTCTTGGCCAGGTCTCTGGCCATCTCTTCCATCATACGGAAGCAGAAACGATTATTCTGCTGAATAACCTGCATAAAGGCCTCTCTGTTGATTTTACATATCAGACAGGGCTCGAATGCATTGGCATTGGAACTATGTGTATCATCGGCTATAACAGAACGATAACCGAATATATCGCACGGTTTGAGCATTCGGATGATTTGAGGTTTCAAACCGACACCTTCTTTATAGATACGAACTTTGCCCGTCACGAGCATCATGACATAATCAGGTGTCTCACCTTCGCTATAAATAATTTCGTTTTTGCGGTACGAAACCATTTCTGATTCTTTTTCTATGTACATTTTCTCGCCGGTAGTGAGCAAATCCCAATCCGGATTCAACTCCCACAATTTAGCGTGATCGCTTACGTTAGAATGCATAAATCAGTCTTTTTTTGTTAAAATCTGCCACAAAGATATACTTTTTTTTGTATATATGCAAATTTTTTTGTATTTTTGCACTCTAAATCAGTAAATATCTGTGTAAATATAGCAATTTGATACCTTATGAATATCTCAATTGTAGTTCCTTTGTTTAATGAGCAGGAGTCGCTGCCTAAACTTTTTGAGTGGATAAATCGCGTTATGCAGGAGAACAAATTCTCCTACGAAGTTATTTTTGTTAACGACGGTTCAACCGACGGCTCGTGGCAGGTGATACAGGACTTGAAAAAACAATCGAAAAACGTCCGGGGTATATGTTTCCGTCGCAACTATGGTAAGTCGGCTGCTCTATATTGCGGTTTCAAGTTGGCGCAAGGCGATGTTGTCATCACTATGGATGCTGATTTGCAGGATTCACCGGACGAGATACCGGAGTTGTACCGCATGATTACAGAGGACGGCTTTGACCTGATTAGCGGATGGAAGCAGAAAAGATATGATAACAAATTGACCAAAAACCTCCCCAGCAAACTGTTCAACGCTACGGCACGCAAGGTGACGGGTATTCAGTTGCACGACATGAACTGCGGTTTGAAAGCGTATCGTAACGAGGTGGTGAAGAATATCGAAGTCTTCTCCGAGATGCACCGTTATATCCCGTATTTAGCCAAGAATGCCGGCTTTACCAAGATTGGGGAGAAAGTTGTTCAGCACCGCAAACGTGAGTTTGGAGTGTCTAAATTCGGCTTAAATCGTTTTGTGAACGGTTATTTGGACCTCATGACCCTGTGGTTCCTGAATAAGTTTGGCAAACAACCGATGCACTTCTTCGGATTGGTTGGTTCGTTGATGTTCCTTATCGGCTTTGTTGCCGTTATTGTGGTGGCAGGCATGAAACTGTATGCCCTCAGTCACGGCGTACATGCTATGTTGTTAGGAACGAATCCGTACTTCCATATCGCCATCCTGATGATGATATTAGGTTGTATGCTCTTCTTGGCAGGTTTCTTGGGCGAATTGATTATTCGTAACTCGCAAAGCCGTAACGACTACCTGATTCGCGAAGAATTATAATTCAATAGTCTCTCCGCAGGATAGGTAACTAATCTGCGTTCCCATTATTTCTTTGAGTTGCTCATAGGCCTTGTAGCCTGTGCAATGCATCGTGATAAATTGGCAGCGTGTAGCTTGCAATTGGCGAGCCAGTTGCTTCGCGTCCGCGCGCGTAATATGATTAAGGTGCATACCTCCAATCACGTAGGTGGGTGCTTGACCGAGTACCGAGGTGGCTTTATGAATGATATTCAATATACCTCCGTGCGCACAACCGGCAAACAGATAGGTCTGCGAAGTGACTTTATCTACTATGATTAGACTTTGTTCGTGGCAAAAATTATCCGGCGTCTTGCCATCCTGACCCAATAGCCGTTGGTTATCGGTTGGCCGTCCCGTAGTACACGTGCCGGTCACTAATTGCAACGTATAGGTTGAATCGGGCAGGGGAATAGAGCAGTCCCCGTGGCAGATTCTAATCTGCGGATGGGCTTGGAGCGTTGCATCCAAACCGATGGCATGCAAGCCGTCGGAGTGCTGCGAGAAATGGGATTCAAAGGCACGGTCTTGCACATAAACGGGTGCCGTGGTGTTATGCTCCAGGAAGGTTTTGAGTCCGCCTCCGTGGTCGTAGTGTCCGTGGGAGATAACAGCCCAGCGTACGGATGAGAGGTCCTTGCCGAGTTGCTTGGCATGTCGGGCAAAGAGTGCGCTCTGACCCATATCAAACAAACCGACCTGTCCGTCAGCATTCTCTATCCACAGACTTAACCCGTGTTCGGCAGTCAGGTTAGTCCCTTCCCAATCATCTATCAAGGATGTGATACGCATATCTCGCTGTTTGTGCTGCAAAGGTACTGCTTTTTGAGGACATACGCAAATAAAAACGAAAAAAGACCGCAAAAAACGGTCTTTTTTCGTCTATAAGCCTTGTGCTTATGCACCAAAGTTATCGAAACGGATATCCTGGTCATCTACGCCCAGCGAGTGGAGCAGGTCAACCACCGTCTTAGCCACCATTGGAGGACCGCAGAGGTAGTACTCGATATCTTCGGGAGCGTCATGCTGTTTGAGATAGGTATCGCCCATCACGGGTGCTATGAAGCCTGCCGTGTACTTGATTCCCAGTCCGTCTGCTTTGGGATCCGGACGGTCCAAAGCCAAGTGGAAGTGGAAATTGGGGAAGTCTTTCTCCAACTGCAAGAAATCTTCGAGGAAGAAAACTTCGTCAATAGCACGTGCGCCATAGAAATAGTGCATCTCGCGGTCGCGGCATTGGCGTGTCTTGAGCATGTGCATGATTTGTGCGCGCAGCGGAGCCATACCGGCACCACCACCGACCCAAATCATCTCTTTCTTGCTGTCATAAACAGGGTGGAACTCACCATAAGGACCGCTCATGATAACCTTGTCACCCGGTTTGAGTGAGAAGATATAGGTGGAAGCGATACCGCAAGGCACATCCTGGAACTCGGGTCCGTTGGGGCACTGGTCTTTCGGTTTGAAAGGAGGAGTGGCGATACGGACGGTCAGCGTGATAATGTCACCTTCGTCGGGATAGTTAGCCATCGAGTATGCACGGATGGTGGCTTCGGTGTTCTTCTGCTTCAAGCCGAAGAGACCGAAGTTCTTCCAAGCGGGCAAATAGAGGTCGCCGATAAGGCTCTTATCCATATCACGGTCGTAGTCGATGTCGTATTCAGGAATACGGATTCGTGCATAACTACCCGGCTCGAAGTTCATGTGCTCACCCTTAGGCAGTTGCACTTTGAACTCCTTGATAAACGTAGCCACGTTCTTATTGGAGATAACTTCGCACTCCCACTCCTTAACGCCCAGAACGCTCTCGTCAATCTTGAGTTGGAGGTCGTTCTTCACTTTAACTTGGCAACCTAAACGCCAGTGGTCTTTCTGTTGTTTACGGCTGAAATGTACAGTCTCGGTCGGCAGAATCTCTCCGCCGCCTTCGAGAACTTGGCACTTACACTGACCGCAAGAACCCTTACCGCCACAAGCGGAAGGCAGGTGTACGCCTGCTGCGCCCATAGAGGCGAGTAGGGTACCGCCGGCAGGAATAGCAAATTCCTTGTCGCCGTTAACGGTTACTTTAACATCTCCGCTGGCTACCAAGTATTTCTTGGCAACGAGCAGAACTACAACAAGCAGGAGTATTACAACGAGGAATACTACAACTGCATAAATAATTGCTTGAATATCCATAGTTGTTCTCCTTATTAAATATTAAGTCCGCTGAAGCACATGAAAGCCAGAGCCATCTAACCTACGGTGATGAAGGTGATGCCAATGCCTTGCAATGGCTTGGGAACATTGTTATACTCCATTTTCTCACGAATACCGGCCAAGCAAACAATAGCCAGCATCCAGCCCAGACCCGAACCGATTGCAAAAGCAAATGCGTCACCGAGGTTAGCAATGGCTTTGACGTTTTCGGGGTCTAACAGAACGCGCTGTTGCATAAAGAGCGAGCCACCCATGATGGCGCAGTTAACGGCAATCAGCGGAAGGAAAATACCGAGGGTCGAATACAGAGAAGGACTCACTTTCTCCACAATCATCTCTACTAACTGCGTGATAGCGGCGATGACGGCGATGAAAAGAATGAAACTCAGATAACCTAACCCCAGAGGTGCCAGTACATGAACCTGCAACAGGTAGTTGACGGGCAGCGTAATCGTCTGAACGAAGATAACGGCTACACCCAGACCGGCAGAGGTCTTAACAT
>JAGHSG010000119.1 GCA_018066005.1 Bacteroidales bacterium
CGTCGGTTCGCCGTCGGCAAGCACAGGTAATTATTGTTGTTTAGGTCGTTTGCTGATGTTGTCTTAATTCTTTAATGATGACACTGGGCCATTTCCAGTTCTGGTAGGCGAGTTGGGCGATGCCGGGGGCAAGAATGAGAGGCCATGTGGAGGTAGTAGGTGGTAGGTAGTAGATGGTAGGTAGTAGGTAGTAAAAGAGGAGCAGGAGGAAGATGGTGGCGGCTCCACTGGCGAGGGACGGGATGAAGAAGGGTATGCGATTGTCCGCCATAATAAATCCGGCTGCTGTGGCGTGGTTCTGCTCTAATAGATTGATAACCAACATGACAACGAGCATCGAGATGGGTACAAACGAGGTTTGACTATGAATAATTCCCAACGCCCAATCACCCAAGAAAATCCACAATGTGCCTAAGACAACAAATGTTGCAACGAGTGACAAGACATTGATTATATAGGATTGACGGAGAGCCGTCCAATTGTTTTCCGTACGATATTGTGCCAGTTTGGGAGATATGGTCTGGTAGTAAACCGTGGCACAGCGGGATAAAATATCCATAACTTGTATGGTAATGCCATAGCAGGCAATCGCCTCAAGAGACAGAAAAGCAGAGCCAATGAAAATAGCAGAGCGAGTGACAAAGAACCCGCCTAATTGAGTTAGTCCGACTTTGATGGCATTAGGGTAAATGGCAGACAAGATAGCGTGTGAATCCTGTTCTTCAACGGCAGATAATGCCGTTTTCATTTCCGACGTGAAGAAAACGTGATACATAACTACGCGGCGAATGATAGTAGATAGTAGTTGAGCCGAAACAATGGCAGTTAACCCTAAGCCCGCATAGATGAGCGAGATGGCAACAATTAAATAAATGGCTTGTGCCAAAATGGAAATCTGTTGGCTGCGTTTGATATAGCCCTTGCCGAGCAAAAGGGCATCATAGTATAAGGTGTATAGGTTGTAGCAGTTGATGGCAATAAGCAGAATCCATGCAATAATTGCATCCTGATGATTGCCGGTGTATTTATTTAGAATGTATAAGAAATAGGCTGTTCCGGCTGTTGATAAAATGGCGAAGGCACCTATTGCAAGCCATTTATATAGCAATCGCATGGCTTTTAGGGCGCCTTTTAATAATGGGTAATTGATTTGAACAGATTGGGTGGTATCTACATTTTCCACACCTTCTCGGAGTAAGTGATTGGCTCCGCTGAGGATATAGCTCACGTTGCGTGCAAAGGACGGGCGGAAACCAAAATCAAGAATCATGACGAGTAGGGTAATGGTTTGAAAGATATTCCATATACCTACCGTCTCGGCAGACATCTTGTTCAAAATGAACGGCATAAGGAGCACGCCCGCACCCACCATAAAGATGGTTGAGGCGTAGCTCCATGCAATGTCTTTGCGTCCGATATGTTCTATACCTTCTGTCAAATGATAGCTGTTTTACAAGCGACCATCTACAACGCTACGGTCAACAAAGTTCTTTACATCAAAGATAACAGCACCTTGGTCTTTGTATTTCTTGAAGTCAAAAGTCAAGAATTGATTATGACTGACGCACGCAATAACGGCTGCGTATTTCTTGTCGGGGTCGATAGCAGGGATAAGGTCTTTGCCATATTCATGTTTTACCACGGCAGGCGAAGCCCAAGGATCATAAATATCCACCTTACAGCCAAACTCTTCCAATTCAGAAGCAATATCTACCACTTTGGTATTGCGGCAGTCGGGGCAGTTCTCCTTGAAGGTTACGCCTAACATAAGGATATTGCTGTCCTTGATCTTGTGGTCTTTCTGAATCATCAGTTTGAGCACTTTGTCAGCAATAAACTTGGCAATAGAGTTATTGACGGCACGACCGGAAAGAATCACTTTGGGGTCATAACCGAGTGATTTGGCTTTGTGAGCCAGATAGTAGGGATCCACGCTGATGCAGTGTCCACCCACCAATCCGGGACGGTATTTAAGGAAATTCCACTTGGTACCGGCAGCTTCAATAACATCATTGGTGTCTATACCTACGCGGTCACAAATAAGTGCCAACTCGTTCATAAAGGAGATATTGACGTCTCGTTGACTATTTTCTACGGCTTTGGCAGCCTCGGCAACTTTCATGTTGGGTGCACGGTGGGTGCCGTTGAGCAGGATGCTGTTGTAGAGAGCATCCACTATGTCGGCTATTTCAGGAGTAGAACCGGAAGTAATCTTCTTGATTTTGGTTAAGGTGTTCTCTTTATCTCCCGGATTGATGCGCTCCGGACTGTAACCGCAGAAGAAATCTACGTTGAATTTGAGTCCGCTGTTTTTCTCCAAAACAGGTACGCAATCTTCTTCTGTGCAACCCGGATAAACGGTGGATTCGTAAATGACTATATCCCCCTTGTTCAGCGTCTTACCGATGGTCTCCGATGCCTTTAGCAGTGGCGTGAGGTCGGGGTTGTTGAAACGGTCAATAGGAGTGGGAACCGTTACGATGTACGTGTTGACTGCTTTGAGATCGTCCGGATTGGATGTAAAGGTCAAGCCGATTTTTTTGGTAGATTCGTACAAGTCACGCGCCTGTTTCATACCAACAAGGTCAGCTTCCAAAGTGTGGTCTTTGCCACTTTCCAATTCTTCTACACGGGCTTTGAAAATATCAAAACCGATAACACGATACTTTTTGCCATATTCGATGGCGAGAGGCAGACCGACGTATCCAAGGCCGATAACTGCGATTGTACGATTAGAAAGATCCATATATTTGTTTATTTTAAGTATTTTTTCAGCTTAATTTATGATAAAGCCCGCAAAGGTACAAAATATTTTTCACATACGCAAGCGCGCGCGAAAAAAAATAAGGAAAAAATGCTATTCGTTGTTTATGTCCGAAAAATAGTGTACCTTTGTAGTGCCTAATTTGGGTTAATAGGTAAGATTGTTACGTAATAATCAATAAATCAATGAAAAAATTCAAATTTTGGAACATCGTGTGCGGTTGGGTTGTTTTTGCCATTGCAGCCGCCACCTATCTCATGACGATTGAGCCGACGGCCTCGTTTTGGGATTGTGGAGAGTTCATCTCCAGTGCGCACAAGTTGGATGTAGGACATCCGCCTGGAGCGCCGTTTTTTATGTTAATGGGGCATTTGGCTTCGTTGTTTGCCAGTGATCCGAGTCATGTGGCTATGTGTGTTAATGCCATGTCGGCATTGGCATCGGCTTTCTGTATCTTGTTCTTGTTCTGGACCATTGTCATGTTGGGCCGTAAGTTAGTGCAGCCGGATACAGTTGGCAAAGGCATTGCCCTGTTGGGCGCCGGTGCGGTGGGAGCGTTGGCTTACACGTTCTCGGACACCTTCTGGTTCTCGGCTGTGGAAGGCGAAGTCTATGCATCCAGTTCAATGTTTACGGCCGTGGTAGTTTGGCTTATTCTTAAGTGGGACGAGCAGGCAGATGAAGAGGGTAGTGACCGATGGCTGATTCTCATCATGTATCTGATGGGATTGAGCATAGGTGTCCACTTGCTGAACTTGCTGGCTATTCCTGCCATTGCCATGGTGTACTACTTCCGCAAATACGAGTTCAGTTGGAAAGGCGCCTTCACGGCTTTTATTCTGAGTTGTGTCATTTTGGCGGTCGTGCTGTATGGCATTATCCCGGGCTTCCCGACGGTGGCAGGGTGGTTTGAGTTGCTGTTTACCAACGGATTCGGTTGCTCGTTCAATACCGGTTTGTATGTATATTTGGTACTTGTTGCCGGTTTGTTAGGATGGGGCATTTGGCATACATACGAGAAGTTAGAGCAGGAATATACGCAAAAAATGCGTTGGATTCATAATGGTCTGGTTATGGTGGCTGTTATTTTGATTGGCTATTTCAGTTATGCAGTCATTGTTATTCGCTCCAATGCGGATACACCTATGGACCAAAACTCACCAGATAACGTCTTTGCATTGAAGGCCTATCTTAACCGTGAGCAATATGGCGACAGACCCTTGTTATATGGTCAAACCTACAATGCTCCCGTTAAATTGGAGATTCGTGGCAATATGTGTATTCCCGTAGAAAAGAAGGGACATGCGCAGTATGCTCCGGCTCCCAAGAAAGAGGGCGAAAAAGACCGCTATGCCGTTACCGGATATAAGATGAGTTATGAGTTTATGGATGAGTTTAAGATGCTCTTCCCGCGTATGTACTCGGCTCAGGGTTCACATGTCAGCGCTTATAAACAGTGGGCAGATGTCAAGGGTAAACGTGTGCGTTATGACTATTGCGGTCAGAAAAAGACGGAGTACGTAC
>JAGHSG010000123.1 GCA_018066005.1 Bacteroidales bacterium
TCAATAAATATCTTTTCCAACGACGTGAAGAAATACTGCTCTTCCAATTCGCTCTTCTCTATCTCCAATTCCCATTTGAGCAAATCTTTCGTGTAGTCCGTGGACATACGGAGCAGATTGCTGACATCGGTGAAGATTGGTTTGCGGTCTTGTATGACGCAGCAGTTGGGAGATATATTCACTTCACAATCCGTAAAGGCATACAAGGCGTCAATGGCTTTGTCGGAAGATGACCCGGGAGCCAATTGAACGACGATACGCGCCTCGGCAGCCGTGAAATCATCTACTTTCTTAATCTTAATCTTACCTTTCTGGTTGGCACGCAAGATAGTCTCGATAATCTTGCCGGTTGTTGTTCCGTAAGGTATCTCGGAAATAATCAGTGTCTTGTTATCATCCGCTTTTTGTATCTTGGCGCGAATGCGAATCGTTCCTCCGCGTTCTCCGTCGTTGTATTTGCTGACATCTATCTCGCCTCCGGTCGGGAAGTCCGGGAATAACTGAAATTCTTCGCCTCGTAAATAAGCCAGGGAGGCATCACACAGTTCGTTGAAGTTGTGTGGCAGAATCTTGGAGTTCAGTCCTACTGCAATACCCTCTACACCTTGTGCCAATAGTAACGGAAATTTAATGGGCAGATGGATAGGCTCTTTCTTGCGTCCGTCGTAACTGAGCATCCAATGGGTCGTCTTGGGATTGAAGACGGTTTCCAGAGCAAATTTACTCAACCGTGCTTCTATATAACGCGAAGCGGCTGCACCGTCTCCCGTGAGTATGTTTCCCCAGTTTCCTTGACAGTCAATGAGCAGGTCTTTTTGACCTAATTGCACCAAAGCGTCTGCTATACTGGCATCACCGTGGGGGTGGTATTGCATGGTCTGACCGACTATGTTGGCCACTTTGTTCATTTTGCCGTCATCCACGCATCGCATAGCATGCAGGATACGGCGTTGCACAGGTTTGAGTCCGTCCTCTATCGCAGGGACGGCACGCTCTAAAATAACATACGAAGCATAATCCAAGAACCAGTCTTGGTACATGCCTGTCAAATGATATTTGATTGCGTCATTAAATTCCGCCATATTATAATTCGATTGTTGCCCAAGCAACTTGCCCTCCTACGGGCGGGTTTTTCTTTTTTACTTGTACATGCACCTCGGCATGCGGATAGTTCTCTTTCAGCACGTTGCGGATGCGTCCCGCCACGTGCTCCAATAGTAACGATGGAACGGATATCTGCTCCGCTACCAAAGCATAGACGCGTTGGTAATCTACCGTGTCTTGCAAATCATCCGTCACCACGGCTTGATTGTCCGGCATAGTCAAACTGACAGAAACAAGAAAAGTATTGCCCTTTTCCCGTTCTTCAGGATATACGCCGTGATAAGCGGTAAACTGAATATCCTCTAATCGGATAACCACTTATTGCTGTTTGCGGTTAAGGAAGATATATCCTAAAATACCGGCTACTTCCAATACCAAACTCAATACCAATAACCAGTTGGCGGGTAATGCCATAAAATAAGTTACAAGGCAGATAACGCCCAGCAATACCAAAATAATTCCTAAATCTTTCATATTTGTATTTGTTTTATATTATTTTATTTGAGTGCCCTATATATGCCTCCGGGTAGGTCTTTTACGATACCTTGCATAACCATTATCATCAGGTTACTGACTACATCGGAGTAGGGCATTTGTGTCTCCATTACTAACATATTGACATGCATTCCTTCTTCGGCTTCGCGCAGTTTTTGGAGCAATTGTTGTTGAACGGGGTCTAACAACCCGGTCAGTTCTACCATTTCCGTTTGAACGGGTTTAGGTTTTCCTTCGTCCCATTTCATGGCTTGGACCAAGTCTTCTGCACACTCTATCAAAGCCGCTTTTTGATCCCGAATCAGTTGGTTGCATCCGTGAGAAACCTCGTCGGTGGCCCGTCCCGGGAAGGAGAAGACATCGCGGTTGTAATCAACTGCCATACTGGCCGTAATCAAACTGCCGCCTTTTTGTTTACTCTCCACGATAACGACTGCATCTGCCAAACCGGCTACGATGCGGTTACGTGCCACGAAGTTCATTTTCTCCGGCTCGGTTCCGGTTGTATATTCCGTCAGAATACCGCCTTTTTCAAGTGCCTGTACCGCCACATCCCGATGCAGGGACGGATAGATACGGTCCAGTCCGTGTGCAGGAACGATAATCGTCGGTACCCCGGCTTCTATGGCGGCTTTGTGGGCGGCTATATCTATACCGTATGCCAAACCGCTGATGATGGTTACATCCGGGACCATCTCTTTCAGGTCAAAAACAAACTGACGTGTCAACTCTTTGCCGCGGTCGGTAGCCATACGTGTCCCGACGATGGAAACCATCTTGCCGCGGTTAATATCCAAATGACCTTTTCCGAACAACAGCAACGGAGCATCCGAACATTGTTTCAATCGATAAGGATACGTGTCGTCCTGATAGAAATATGTCTTGATTTGATGCTCTTGGATGAAGGCTATTTCTTTCTCCGCTGCGGCCATCGCTTCTGCGGTACCGGGAATGGAAACGTGTTTCCATACTTCGGAGGCGCTGCCGTATTGCTCCAATAAGCGTCGCTCTTCACGTATGCTCCATCGGTACAACCGGGAAAGGGCTATTTGGTAGAGTAATTCGTCGTTCATTTGCACCCGATTGCAAACTTATAACTTGTCTCCAAAACAAAGATCACCTGCATCACCCAATCCGGGTACGATATATTTCTTCTCGTTCAGATTGTTGTCTATGGCAGCACACCACAATGTCGTTTCTGCCGGCATCGTGTTTTGCAAATGTTGAACTCCTTCCGGAGCAGCAATTACGCAGCATACGTGCAGATGTTTAGGCGTGCCGTTTTTGAGCAGAGCCTGATAAGCCACCTCCATGGACATGCCGGATGCCAACATAGGGTCAACCAACAGGAGTGTTTTGCCGGTCAGATCCGGAGAAGCCAGATACTCGGATACAATCTCCAATTGATTATCGGCACCCATGCGACGATAAGCACTCAAAAAGGCATTTTCCGCGTGGTCAAACATATTCAAAAAACCTTGGTGGAAAGGTAAACCGGCACGCAATACCGTACCTAATACAATGGGGTCCTGAATGGTGTTGACCGATGCAATTCCTAATGGAGTTTGAACATTTTCTTTCTCATAAGAGAGTGCTTTACTTACCTCTACGGCCATCACTTCTCCGATGCGCTCTATGTTGCGACGGAAACGCATGGAGTCTTGCTGAATAGCGGTACTGCGAATCTCTTTGAGATATTGGTTGAGAAGACTATTGTTCTCGGATAAGTTAATGATTTTCATGAACGCAAGTGTTTCAGTCCGTATTATTTCTGTGCTTTAACAGCAGCTTTCCACACCTTGACTTCTTCTTTGATTTGTTTCTCGTTCTCTTTTTGGATCGTTTGCATCTCTTTCAGTTTCTCGCTCTTAGCCTTGATGTCAGCATCGTATTTGGGCAGGGCGTTGGCTTGGTTGTTGAGATACTGCTCTTGGTTATTGATGTTGCGCAGCAGACCGTTAATGTCGTTCAGGCATCGGTTGATTTGGTTGTTCTGCTCGCGTGCATCGTTGGCCATTTTGTCTTTGTGGTCATCTTTGATGCTGTTGTACTTGAGAATCTCGTTTTGAAGGTCATTAAGGCCTTTTTGCATGTCTTGCAGAGCTTTTTGCTCAGCAGCATAAGTCTTTTGCAGGCTTTGTACGGTTTTCAAACCTGTTTTGGTGTACTTGGCCAGACTCTTGGAATAAGCAGTCTCGTCTTTAATCTGTTTAGCAGCATCTTTTAACATCTGTGCATCTGCTTTCATAACCTCTTGAATGGTCTGCAATTCTGCTACCATACCGGCAGGGTTATTGGCATAGATAACGCGCATGGTGTCCAATTGGAATTGTGCTTGCATTTCCTCCAAGGGAGTAACTTGTTGAGCATTCATTGCTACGGTAGCCATCATAGTGGCTGCAAAAAGAAGAATCTTTTTCATTGTTGTAAAAATTTTAATTATTGGTAAAATATTTCATTATTTGTTCTGAATAAGCTTTGCTGACCGGTATGGCGGGTATCTTGTCGTCCCCAAAATCCAGCACGATATCTCCTTCTACACGCCGTACCGCCTGTACCATACTGACATTCACAATGTACGACCGGTGGCAACGGACCAATTGACTGTCCTGAAAACGCCATTCAATGTTCTTCATCGAATTGCGAATCATCAGCGACTGCAATTTACCGGCATTGGTATAGTATATTTGCACGTAGTTATCGGCCGACTCCAAGTAATAGCAGGCGTCGGGCTTGACCGACAATTTCAGTTCCCCGCGCTCATCGTAGAAATTGTACATCGTCTGCCGCTCTGCCGCTTCTTGCCCTTCGCGCGTCTGAAGAACTTGAATCAGGTTATGACTGTCGGCTATTTCGAACAATAGCACAACCACAATCAAGGCCATTACCCCTATTTCGCTCCAAAAAAGAATAGGCTGATTGGCTATGACCCAGTCGTGAATGCGGTAGGGCTTGAAAAACAACACACAGAATCCCGCCAAGGCAATAATGACCAGGACCAGGAACTCCACATTGTGGCGTTTTTTCAGATATGCTATAATCTCTTTACGCATTTCACCCGCAAAGTTACAAAAAAAAAATGGAATAAGCAAATATATTTGTATATTTGCGAAAAAATGTGTACCTTTGCACGATTTTTCAGAGAACAAGTGAAGAAAAATAGTTTTATACATCGTATTTCCAAGGATTTGGTGCAATGGATGCCGGTCGTTGGTTTTGACGGACAAGTTATCATCGTGGACCGGCCCGAGCAGGTGCATGATGCGGTTGCTTATCTGCGCTCTCGGTCTGTTTTGGGCGTGGATACGGAAGCACGTCCCAGTTTTACACGGGGTGTCCATTACCCGACTGCCCTTGTCCAAATAGCCTCCGAAGAGCGTTGTTACCTATTCCGCCTGACCCATATCGGTATGCCGCAGGAACTGTGCGACTTGTTCGCTGACCCTGCTATTTGTAAGGTCGGTTTGGCGTTTAAGGATGACCTGAACGGCCTCCGCCGTCGCCATGATTTCAAGCCCGCTAATTGCGTGGATATACAGTCTATATGCGGCAAATATGGTATCTTGGATTTGGGGCTGCAAAAGATTTTTGCTATCTGTTTCGGCAAGAAAATCAGCAAGGCGCAGCAACTCACCAATTGGGAGAATTCCCACCTCACGCCCGAGCAGGCACGATACGCCTCTACGGACGCGTGGGCGACGCTACTAATCTATAAGGAGTTGATGGCTACCGAACCGCTTCCCAAGAAAGAAGCCGAAGCGTTGCGCCGGGCCGATTTGGAACGTCAGCAAGCCCACCAACAGGAAGTCCAAGCCCAAAAAGAAGCAGAAAAAGCGGAAAAAGATAAATAATTTGCAAAAATATTTGCATATTCCAAAAAAAAGCAGTACTTTTGCACCCGCATTCGTCAAAAACCTCCCTCTTCGGATTCGAAGAATCTCATGGGGTCCCCAGAGAACTTGTTCGAATGGGGAGAGGAGGAGCACAAGTCGCCCGTCGATTAAATGAAATGGCAATCGACCTTTGCGAACTTGTTGCGACGACGACGGTCGGTTGCCCGAGTGGCTAGGGATCGGTCTGCAAAACCGGGGACGGCGGTTCGAGTCCGCCACCGACCTCCATAGAGCCGCCAGATGGCGGCTCTTATTGTTTACAAAGTGTATGCAAAAGGAGATTCAGGACATAACATCGCAGGAGTATAAATACGGTTTCACTACCGATGTGGAAACGGATATTATTCCGCGTGGACTGAATGAACAGGTCATCCGGCTTATCTCTGCTAAGAAACAGGAACCCGAGTGGTTGCTGGATTTTCGCTTGAAAGCCTATCGCAAATGGCTCACGATGATCGTTCCTACCTGGGCACATCTCACCATCCCCGAAATAGATTTTCAAGCCATCTCGTACTATGCGGCTCCGAAGACAAAGGCGGATAATCAGGAGTCCAAGGAGATTGATCCCGAGATAGAAAAAACCTTTGATAAACTAGGTATTCCCCTTGAAGAGCGGGCTGCTTTGGCGGGTAATATGGCGGTTGATGCCGTCATGGATTCGGTTAGTGTCCAGACCACTTTTCGGGAGACGTTGGCGCAAAAAGGTATCATCTTCTGTTCTATCTCCGAAGCGGTACGCGAGTACCCCGAACTGGTGCAGAAATACCTCGGCTCGGTCGTTCCTTACAGCGATAATTTCTATGCTGCTCTCAATTCGGCTGTTTTCTCCGACGGCTCGTTTGTCTATATCCCCAAAGGTGTCCGTTGCCCGATGGAATTATCTACGTATTTCCGCATCAATGCAGGTAATACGGGGCAGTTTGAGCGCACCTTGCTCATCGCCGACGAAGGGGCTTATCTCAGTTATTTGGAAGGTTGTACCGCCCCGATGCGGGATGAGAACCAACTGCATGCCGCTATTGTCGAGATAGTGGTGCATAAGGATGCCGAAGTCAAGTATTCTACTGTCCAGAACTGGTACCCGGGCGATAAGGAAGGTAAGGGTGGTATATACAATTTTGTCACCAAACGCGGTATCACGTACGAGAATGCCCGCCTCAGTTGGACGCAGGTCGAGACCGGTTCGGCCATCACGTGGAAATACCCGTCCTGTATTCTTAAAGGCGATAACTCGTCGGCTGAGTTTTATTCGGTGGCGGTTACCAATAACTACCAGCAGGCGGATACGGGCACCAAGATGATTCATTTGGGTTCCAACACGCGCTCGCGTATAATTAGCAAAGGTATATCTGCCGGACATAGTCAGAACTCCTATCGCGGTTTGGTCAAAGTGGCTTCTCATGCTGCCAATGTGCGCAATTATAGCCAATGTGACTCTCTTTTGTTGGGCGACCAATGTGGCGCTCACACGTTCCCGGATATGCAGATAGCCAATCCGACGGCTACGGTGGAGCATGAAGCCACGACGTCCAAGATTAACGAAGACCAACTCTTTTACTGTCAGCAACGCGGCATCGGTTTGGAAGATGCTGTCGGACTGATTGTGAACGGCTATGCCAAGGAAGTGATGGATAAACTGCCGATGGAATTTGCGGTCGAAGCCCAAAAACTCCTCCAAGTATCCCTCGAAGGAACGGTCGGCTGATAAATGGTCCAACTAACGTGCCGGCAAATGAAAAATATTCTTCTTTGGTTTAAAATAGTTCGTCCACAAACGTTGTTTGCGAAAGGTGCCCAATACAACTTATGCCTGTTATGTGCAGGTTTGGTAAACCTGTGCTATGTTGGGCTGGCAGCCCTCTCGGTTGCTTTATAGTAAAGCGCGCTGATATGCGCTGTTCAATAAAAAAGTCGTCCTTCGTGGTGATTTTTTTTGTTAAAATAGCAATGAAAAGCGAGCTTTTCTTGTTTATGTGAAAATTTTTTAGTACCTTTGCAGTCGCAAAGGTGCATCGGGGTATTAGTATACCTTATGCTCTACAAAAAATAGTAACATTATGGAATCAAAACAAATAACTTCATTTACCACAAATGATTTTGCACTTGCCGTCGAAATGATTAGAAAGGCACAGAGCAATTTATTTTATGTAGCAAATACGACTCTTATAGACCTCTATTGGAACTTAGGGAAACATATTTCCGAGCGTGTCTCTCTTGCAGGATGGGGAAAAGGTGTTGTAGAGGAACTTGCAACATATATTCATCAAAACGAGCCTAACGCCAGTGGGTTTTCTGCATCAAATCTATGGAGAATGAAGCAATTTTATGAGACCTATTGTGACAATGAAAAACTCGCAACGCTTGTGCGAGAAATAGGTTGGAGCAACAATTTGACTATTATGACCCAAGCCAAATCGAATGAGGAAAAGGAGTTTTATATACGTTTATGCATTGATGAACGGCTGAAATATAAAGAACTGAAACGGCAGATTGCTGCTTGTGTTTACGAGCGAACTGTTCTCAATAAACCAAAACTCGCAACGGTTTTGCGAGAAATTGCACCTAAGGCGCAAGATGTCTTCCGTGACACCTATGTTATGGAGTTTATAACCGGTCAGGAAGCCAAACCCGAAAATTCTCTCCGTAAGACCATGCTTAAGAAAATGAAGCAATTGATTTTAGAATTAGGTAAGGATTTTATTGCTATGGAAGAGGAATTTCGTGTGCAGGTTGGTACTCATGACTATCGTATTGATTTACTTTTCTATCATCGGCGTTTACAATGTCTTGTGGCGTTTGAACTGAAAACGGAGGAATTTCAGCCGGAACATCTAGGACAACTGAATTTTTATCTTGAAGCGTTAGATCGTGATGTTCGCTATGAGAATGAAAATCCAAGCATTGGTGTACTCTTGTGTAAAAGCAAAGACGATGAGGTGGTTGAATATGCTTTAAGTCGGACGTTATCGCCTACGCTTGTTGCTCAATATGAACTGATGCTTCCAGACAAAGAACTATTGCAAAAACGTGTTCGAGAAGTGTATGAACAAAGTTTGGAACTCATAGAACATGTGGAAGAGGATAAATAAATCCAAGTCGCACCAACTAATGAGTATAACGACTTATTGCTACGTAGCGTAGCAGTTTTGCCATGGAAACATAACTTGTTGATATTGAACAAGAAATTGGATGACGAGTCTGTCTTGTTTTATGCTCAAGAGGATATTTCTAAAGGGGTCGAATTCGATCCCCTTATGATGCGCAGGTACCAATGCCTTTAATTGCACAACAACAAATGCGTGTGTTGGAAGAAGTGGGAGAGCATAAATTGTTGAACGAATAGGAAAAAACGCAAAATCGTGTTGTTAACAAAAAAGTGAACAAGGACAAAGGAAGAAAAGATAATTTTGAATTTTGAATTTTGAATTAAGAGATAAAAATCAGAAAAAGAGAATAAAAAACGAAAAAAATATATGGATATAGAACTGGACAAAGCCAGTCAGGGCTTTATTGATTCACTGCTAAACAACCACTAATAAATATGGAACTTATAGAGCAATCATACAAAGATTTATTGAAGGA
>JAGHSG010000133.1 GCA_018066005.1 Bacteroidales bacterium
GATTACAAATACGAACCAATGTTTCAACTCGGAAAAGATGAGACCGAGTACTATTTGCTGACCAAAGACCACGTGTCGGTTAGCGAGTTTGAAGGTAAAGAAATTTTGAAAGTAGATGCCGAAGGTCTGACGATGATGGCTCAGCAGGCATTCCACGATGTTAGTTTTATGCTTCGCCGTACGCACAACGAGCAGGTGGCTAAAATCCTTCGTGACCCCGAAGCCAGCGCCAACGATAAATATGTAGCTCTGACTTTCCTTCGTAATGCCGAGGTGGCAGCCAAAGGGCAATTGCCTTTGTGTCAAGATACCGGTACTGCCATCATTCATGGCGAGAAGGGTCAACAGGTGTGGACCGGCTTCTGCGACGAAGAAGCGTTGAGTGAAGGTGTTTATAATACCTACACCCAATGTAACTTGCGATACAGCCAAAATGCTCCTTGGAGCATGTATGAAGAGGTTAATACCAAATGCAACTTGCCTGCACAAATTGATTTGGAGGCTACCGAAGGTGCCGAATACCGTTTCTTGTGTGTTACCAAGGGCGGCGGCTCTGCCAACAAAACCTATTTATATCAGGAAACCAAAGCCCGCATTCAAAATCCGGGTACTTTGATTCCTTTCCTGGTGGAGAAAATGAAATCGTTAGGCACGGCGGCTTGTCCTCCTTACCATATCGCCATTGTTATTGGTGGTACGTCGGCAGAGAAGAACCTGCTGACCGTTAAATTGGCTTCGACGCATTATTATGATTCTTTGCCCACTACGGGTAACGCTTCAGGTCGTGCTTTCCGTGATGTTGAATTGGAGAAACAGTTGCTGCAAGAGGCGTACAAGATTGGTTTGGGTGCGCAGTTTGGCGGTAAATATATGGCTCACGATGTGCGCGTAGTTCGTCTGCCCCGTCACGGTGCCAGTTGTCCGATTGGTTTGGGCGTCAGTTGCTCGGCTGACCGCAATATAAAATGTAAGATTAATAAACAAGGTATTTGGATTGAGAAGATGGACACCAATCCGGGTTCACTCATTCCTGCCGAATTGCGTCAAGCCGGTGAAGGCGATGCCGTACAGGTTAATTTGAATCAACCTATGGCTGATGTGTGCAAGATATTGACCAAATATCCTATCGGCACGCGTTTGAGTTTGAACGGCACGATTATCGTGGGACGTGATATTGCTCATGCTAAGATTAAAGCACGTTTGGATGCCGGCGAACAGATGCCCGAATACCTCAAAAACCATCCGATTTATTATGCCGGTCCCGCTAAAACACCCGCAGGCATGGCTTGTGGTTCAATGGGCCCGACAACAGCCGGTCGTATGGATCCGTATGTGGACGAGTTCCAAGACCACGGAGGCAGTATGATTATGCTCGCCAAGGGTAACCGCTCGATTGATGTAACCAATGCTTGCCAAAAACATGGCGGCTTCTATTTGGGTAGTATAGGTGGTCCGGCCGCTATCTTAGCGCAGGAGAATATCAAGAGCATAGAATGTGTTGAGTACCCCGAGTTAGGTATGGAAGCCATCTGGAAAATTGAAGTAGAGAACTTCCCCGCCTTCATCTTGGTGGATGATAAAGGAAACGATTTCTTTAAGCAGTTAAAGCCGTGTACGGGTTGCACCATCCTTAACTGATCCTTAACTCATCGTTAACTAAATAGTATCTGCAAAAACAATGAATAAAACGAATAATCAGTCCTTTTGGAGTCGACTAAAAACGCGGCGTCGTATAGCCGTCATGGATGACGATAGTTTGAAACAACTATGGTCCTTCCGTTTGTCTGCATTAGGAGTGATTATTATGTTTGTGCTGATGTTTTTGGTGACGGTGGCGGTTTTGTCCGTTGTGATTGTATATACTCCTATGCGTAACATCCTGCCAGGGTATAATCAAAATATCCGTGAACGGTTGATGGAAGAGTCTGTACGGTTGGATTCCCTTTCCAATACGATGGACTTGCAAAGGCAGTATTTGGAAGTTATTCGCAGCATAACGGCAGGAGAGGTCAGTACGGATACGGTTCCCGGCTCGGACTCGTTGCAACTCATCTTCCAAGAACAATTATTGGAAGCCAAGCGCGAAGCAACAGAAGACTTTGTCGCTCAATATGAACAGAAAGAGAAGGATAATCTGCAATTATTTGACATTCAGAATACCGCTCCTGCCATTACTTTGACAAGTCCTGTCTTGGGAACTATAACGCAACATTTCTTGCCGCAAGACGGTTATTACGATATTGCTATCCAAACAGCTGAAAAAGCGAGTGTTATGACTGTCTTGGCAGGTACGATTGTGTGGCAGGAAAAAGCATTGGATGACACATACACCATCATCGTACAGCATCAAAATTACATAAGCGTTTATCGAAATGTGGGGCATGCTACACATAAAGTGGGAGATGCTCTGCGCTCCGGAGAAACAATCGGATTGATGACACAACCTCTGCCTCTGCGGTTTGAGTTGTGGAAAGAAGGTTATGCCTTAAATCCGGAGGAGGTAATCGCTTTTTGATGAACGGGCGATGAACGGGACGTGAACGGGCGATAAAAAAACAATGAAAAAGCAAATAGCCATATTAGGAAGTACGGGGTCGATAGGTACACAGACCTTGGATGTCGTTCGGGCCAATCCGGACCGATTTGAGGTGTATGCTATCTCTGCCAATAGGAGTGTGGATAAACTGATTGAGCAGGCACGCGAATTTCATCCGGAGGTGGTATGTATAGCCGACGAGAGTCTCTACGACCAACTCCAGTCGGCGTTGGAAGATATGCCTTGCAAAGTGTGGGCAGGTGCTGCGGCTATTGCGGATATGGTGACGATGCCGTCTATTGATATTGTGGTGGCAGCTATGGTTGGTTACGCCGGTTTGTGTCCCACAATGGCTGCCATTCGTGCCGGTAAGACAATAGCCCTTGCTAATAAAGAAAC
The DNA here is from genome assembly GCA_018066005.1 of Bacteroidales bacterium. Taxonomy (GTDB): domain Bacteria; phylum Bacteroidota; class Bacteroidia; order Bacteroidales; family Paludibacteraceae; genus Colicola. Next base: position 2,936 of record JAGHSG010000133.1, read on the forward strand.
AATGGTGGTGGCCGGTGAGATAATATGTGATTTGGCACGCCAATACCACACGCCTATTCTTCCGGTGGATAGCGAGCATAGTGCTATCTTCCAAAGTTTGGTCGGTGAGGATTGTAACGCGATTGATAAGATTTTATTGACAGCCAGCGGAGGTCCGTTCCGCACGTTCTCGTTAGAACAGATGCAGACCGTCACAGCCGCCCAAGCGCTCAAACATCCCAACTGGGATATGGGGGCTAAGATAACGATTGACTCGGCCAGTATGATGAACAAGGGCTTTGAAGTTATTGAGGCGAAGTGGCTCTTTGGCGTGAATTACGACCAGATAGAAGTATTGGTGCATCCCCAGAGTATCGTCCATTCGGCTGTTCAGTTCAAAGATGGTGCCATCAAAGCCCAATTGGGTGCGCCTGATATGCGTCTGCCTATTCAGTATGCGTTGACTTTTCCGGAAAGGCTGCCAAGTGATTTCCCCAGAGCGGACTTGTTGACATTAAAGAACTTGACCTTTGAGAAACCTGACTTGGAGCGCTTCCCTAATCTGCGCCTGGCATACGAGGCTATTGCTCGCGGAGGAAATATGCCGTGCGTGCTGAATGCCGCGAATGAAGTGGCTAATCTGGCATTCCGTGAAGGAAAATGTGGCTTCTTGGAGATGTCCGAGATTATTGCCGACACGATGGCAAAAACAACGTACATACAAAAACCGACATACGAAGATTATGTGGCTTCGGATAAAGAAGCCAGACAGATTGCTAACTTACAAATTGGATAATTTACAAACTTACAAATTGAAATGATACAAGCATTACAACTGATATTAGCCCTTAGTTTTCTCGTAGTTATTCACGAGTTGGGACATTTTACCTTTGCTCGCATCTTTGGGGTGCGTGTGGAGAAATTCTATATGTTCTTTGATTGGAAGTTCTCCATTTTGAAAGCCAAGAAATACGACGGCAAGTGGCACTTCCGTTTCTTCCAACCCACAACGGATGAAAAAAACACATCCGATGAGTGGAATCAGCATCCCGATAATACAGAGTGGGGAATAGGTTGGATTCCATTTGGCGGTTATTGTGCTATTGCAGGAATGGTGGATGAGACGCACGACGCGGAACAAATAGCCAAAACAGAACCGCAGCCGTGGGAGTTCCGCAGCAAGAATGTTTGGCAGCGTTTTTGCATCATCATCGGCGGTATTTTAGTTAACTTCATCGCTGCTTTGGTTATCTTCGGGCAGTTATTGTATATCTGGGGAACCGATGTGTTACCCTTGCGCAATGTGACGACAGGTTTATACTACGCCGAGATATTGGAGCAAGAAGGTTTTCAACAGCAGGACAAAATATTGGCCATCAATGGGGAAGAACCGCAAGATTTGAGCGATGTAGTGCAATGGCTTATTTTGGAAGGCAGAAAAGATGTTCAAGTCCTTCGCGGGTTGGATACGGTTTCTCTGACGATGTCGGACGATTTGGGTAAGCGCTACTTGGCTCTGCAAAATGAGTTTGACCGTAAGGAACGGCAGAAACATCGTGCGGATAAGTCTTATCAAAAAGCCCGTCTTGTCTTGTTGAGCGAGTATATTCCGTTTGTGGTAGACAGTATCATTGTGGGAGATTTGGCAGAGCAGGCAGGGGTATTGAAAGGAGATACCATCTTGGCTGTTGCCGATGTTCCGACACCATGTATCGATATGGCGATGCAGGAGATTCGCAAGCATCCACGTGAAGATTGCTCGCTAACGATTGGTAGAGATACCGGCAGAGTGGAGTTGCCTATTTTTATTGGTGACCGCTGCCAAATAGGAGTGGTCCCGTTCGGTCCGACGCATTATTTTGATATTGAGCATACGGAATATACGTTCTTCCAATCTGTTCCGGCGGGCATACGTCACGGGTGGGATATGCTGGTAATGTATGTTAAGCAATTCAAATTGGTGTTCACCAAAGAGGGTGCCCAGTCCTTGGGCGGATTTGGTGCTATCGGCTCTATGTTCCCCAAAATATGGAGTTGGTATGCCTTCTGGTATATGACGGCTTTCCTGAGTTTGATTTTGGCATTTATGAATTTCTTACCTATTCCGGCTTTGGATGGCGGATATATACTCTTCCTTATCTTTGAGATGCTGACGGGTAAGAAACCGGGAGACAAATTCTTGGAAAAAGCGAACGAAATAGGTATGTGGCTATTGCTCCTATTACTTATTTTCGCTAATGGAAACGATCTATTAAAACTATTCTTCTGATATGGACTATTTTGCACATGAGTCATCCTATGTGGATGACAATTGCCAAATTGGCAAAGGAACCAAAATATGGCACTTCTCGCATGCGATGTCT
>JAGHSG010000105.1 GCA_018066005.1 Bacteroidales bacterium
GACCTTCTTACTGGAAATCCTACGGCTGATATTCACTATCGGCTCTCGCCACGTCGAGAAACACAACGGCGATGGCGAATAGAACGGGCAAATCCCTAAATGAACGGCACTATCGTGCCTAATAGAACGCCTTTGGCTAATAGAACGGCGACAAGGTCGCCTAAACAAAAATCGTCCTTCGGGGCGATTTTTTTTTGTTAGATTTGCTTATGTGAAAAAAAATTAGTACCTTTGCAACCGCAAAGGTTGCATAATTTCAATAACAAACGATATGAAACAGATTATTCCGATTGTTTTATTTTTGGCGGTTATTGCGGGCGGATGCTCCAATAACGCGACCACCGTATTACGTAACGTAGAGGTTATTACACCTTCTCGCCCGTCTTCCACCCAACAATATGTGTATTTCGGCAAGGTGCAAGACCGCAGCGAGGTGAGTCTGGCTTTTAAGGTGGCCGGTCAAATCCAACAAATAGCCGTTCGTGAGGGCGAGAAAGTGCAAGCCGGGCAGTTACTGACCGTGTTGGATGACAAAGACTATGCCCTGCAACACCGCGTCAACGTGGCTCGTTATGAGCAGTTCAAGAAAGAGTTTGAACGCATACAGACCCTCTATGAACGCAAAGCCGTCTCGACCAACGACTACGAGAAAGCCCAAGCCGGTTTGAAGCAGTTGGAAGTGGCATTGGAAGGCGGCGAGCGTCAGATTGAATATACCCGCCTGACGGCTCCGGGAAACGGTATCATCACCACGATTACCGGTCGCGTATCCCAATTGGTGGATGCCGGAACACCGGTGATGACGTTCATGGATAACGGCGAACTGCAAGTGGTGATGGATATACCGTACAGCCAACAGGAAAGTGTGGCATCCGCTGCACGTATCGTGGGTAATGACCAATACGCGTTGCGTTTGAGTTCGGTAGTTCCCCAAACGGATAACAACCAACTGTGTCAAGTTCGTCTGGTTTTTGCCCAAACTCCCAAAGATGTGTATCCGGGAATGAATATGACGGTTACCGTTGAGGTGGATAAAGCGTCCCAAAGCGGTTGCATACTGCCTATTCATGCCGTGTTCGACAACAACGGGCAACAGTCCGTTTGGGTGTTGCAGCCGGACAGCACGGTGCATGCCGTAGCCGTCAAAGTGGCATGTACGGACGACGGTAAAGCCCGGATAATAGAAGGTTTGCAAGGTACGGAACAAGTAGTCAAAGCCGGTGTTAACCACTTGGTAGAGGGTGAACACGTACGCGTGTTATAAGAGGTGCGATATGAAGAATTTTATTTTATATTTTGTTGAGCATAAGGTCCTGTTCTGGTCGCTGATGGCTATTTTGGCGGCAGCCGGAGTAGGGTGTTTTGTGCTGATGCCCAAACTGGAAGACCCTGCCACCGAATTGCATATGGCCACTGTGGTTGTTCCTTATCCGGGCGCGACGGCTCTGGAAGTGGAGGAAGAAGTGGCTAAACCGCTGGAAAAAGCACTCTATTCATTGCCGGACGTCAAGAATATAACGACGACCTGCAAACAGGATATGGTGTCTGTTCTGCTGGAGTTCAGCGAGTCGTTGACAGGTGAAGAGGTGGAGAAACACTTCGACCTTTTGCGCCGCCGTATGTACGATATGAAAGGTTCCTTGCCTGCCGGTACGTACGACCCTATCATCATCGACGATATGACCGATGTATATGGTATTATGTTGGCCATCACCGGCGACGGGTACGACTACGAGGAGGTGCTGCGATATGCCAAGTACGTGCGGGATGAGTTGCTGCATGTCAAGGGAGTTAAACGTATTCATATAGCGGGTATGCGTCCGCAACAGATAGATATAACCCTCTCGCGTGAGCGTTTGGCAGCCAACGGTCTGCTGCCGACCCAGTTGATGTTGGCGTTGCAGAACATAGGCAAGCCGTGTCCGTCGGGACACCTGCAAGCCGAGAGCGACCACCTGATGTTGCAGGTGGAGAAAGCAGGAACGACTATTGACGAGGTGAAGGAGGTGATGATCACTTCCGCCGAAGGCCGTCTGGTTCGATTGGAAGACGTGGTAGATGACATATCGTTAGGTTTTGCCGATCCGCAGACCTACGGTTATTTCCTGAACGGCGAACCGGCTCTGGCTATATGCGTCAGCATGGAGACGTCGGCTATTGTGCCTAATGTGGGCCGTCGTGTGGATAAAGTGCTGCAAGAGTTGACTGGCTCTTTCCCCGTAGGAATAGATGTCCGTAAGGTCTATTTCCAACCCGATATGGTATCTACTTCCATCCGTGGCTTTATGATTAACCTGGTGGAGAGTATCCTAATCGTGCTGGTCGTGCTGGCTATTTTTATGGGTTGGCGAAGCGGTGTCATCATCGGTATGGGACTGTTCCTAACTATTTGTGGCTCCTTTATCGTGCTGATGATATGGGGTGTGACGCTCCAACGTATCTCGTTAGGCGCTTTTATCGTTGCCATGGGTATGCTGGTGGATAATGCCGTCGTCATCATGGATGGTATAGCGGTAGATAAAGCGCGAGGTATGAGTAGGGAACAATATCTGACCCGTATCGCCTGTCAGACGGCTATGCCGCTATTGGGTGCCACGTTGATAGCCGTTTTGGCTTTCTTGGGTATCGTGTTGAGTAAGGGTTTGGCGAGTGAATACGCTGCCGACCTGTTCCGCGTCATGGCTGCCAGTCTGCTCTTCAGTTGGGTGTTGGCAATGATTCAGATACCTGCCTGTGCAGACCAGTGGATGAATAAAATGCCGGTTGAACAGCAGCAGTCCACCTCCACGCAGATAACCGCGCGTATCCATGATTGGATTCGGCGTGTGTTGACTACTTTAATCGGTCACAAAGGCATCTCTTTTGCTGCCGCTATTGTCATCTTGGCATTGTCGGTGTGGGGATTTTTGCAAATCAAGGTGCTGTTCTTCCCGGACTTTGAGTATAACCAAGTCATTGTTGAATGTTTCTGGCCGGAACAGACTTCGCCTAATGCGGTGCGGGATAACTTGTTACAGATGACCAAGACGGCTCGTCAAGTGCCGGGAGTGACATCTTGCGCCGCCAGTCAAGGGGCTGCCCCCGCCCATTACTGCCTTGTTCGTCCGATGACAGCCGGAGGTAATTGCTATGGCGAGTTGATGGTCGATTTTACGGATTATCAGGCCCTGTGCAAAGAACTGCCCCAATTGAAGAATCAATTACGCAGTACGTATCCGGATGCCTATATCCGCTTTAAGAAATACAATTTCTCCATTGCAACATCCCACCTGATAGAGGCGGAGTTCTCGGGTCCGGATCCTGCCGTGTTGCGTGCTTTGGCAGACACGGCTGCACAGATTATGCGAGGGAGCAAATACATCGACAGTTACTCCATTCAGAATAACTGGGCGTCCAAAGGTCAACACCTCGTGGTCGATTACAACGAGCGCAACGCCACGTCCGCACACATCACCCGCGGCGATGTGGCTAATGCTTTGTCCGCTGCCACGACAGGTCTGCCTATCGGTCGCTACACCTCGGCAGATGAGCAGCAACTTATCTATCTGCATGTGCGCAATACGGACGGTTCGCCTATACAAGATTTGAGTACCATCCCGGTGTGGTCCACCCTGAATATACGTCCGGATGAGGCGTCCGTAAGGACTTTGCTGAGCGGTGGTATAGGACGTTGGGACGACCGCCTGCTGCGTTGTGTTCCGCTCTCGGCGGTGTCCGACAGTATTTGCATCGTCAGCGATGAGGACAAGATTATCCGTCATGACGGACGCTATGCCATTGAAGTGGAGGCGGATGTTAATATGGATGTTGCCGACGCTTCGCCGGACAAGGCTATTAAGTCTATTCGGCGTGAGATAGAAAATATCCCGTTGCCGACAGGTTACCACTTCAAGTGGATGGGAGACAAAGGTACCACGTTGGAGATTGTCAAGGATATCCTGCTGCGCACCCTGGTAGGTGTGGCGCTGATGATTATCGTGCTGCTGCTCCTGTTCCACTCGTGGAAGAAAATAGGCATCATGTTAGTTTGCGTTCCGTTCTGCATCGTGGGCGTCACGCCGGCTTTGTGGTTGAGCGGTAACCCCTTCACGTTCATGGCGCTGCTGGGTATATTCGGTCTATTAGGTATGATGTTGAAGAACACCGTCGTACTTATGGACGAGATAGATTACCAACTCAGTATGCAGGTGCAGCCGTTAAAGGCAGTCGTTGAGGCGACGGTTAACCGTACCCGTCCGGTACTTATGGCATCCATTACGACCATTGTGGGTGTCGTTCCGTTGGTGAATGACCCGATGTATGGACCGATGGCGGTTAGTATTATGGGCGGACTGCTGATAGGAACGATGGTGACATTATTGCTGATGCCGCTGACTTATTCGGCTGTTTATCATGTAAAAAAAGAGGGTAAGGAGGAGTGATTATGAATAGATATATATGGATAGTTTGCAGTTTGTTGTTATGCGTTGTATCGGCCCAAGCCGCTGATACGTTAACGCTCAGTTTTGACAGTTGCCGGCAGATAGCGCTTCACAGTTCCCATCGGATGCGCAAGGCGGAGAATAACGTCTCGTCGGCCGATTGGCAACGTTCCGAAGTGATGACCAAGTTCTTCCCCAACGCCAAAGCCGTGGGAAGTATGGCCTGGACTCCGGAGGTCGATATGATGGAAATGGACGTTATGCAGATGCCTTTGGCGCTGTCGATGCAATTAAAAGGTATGTATCTGGCCGGATTTATGGTTTCCCAACCTATCTTTGCCGGAGGACAGATAGCCAACGGCTACCGTTTGAGTAAGGTGGGCGTGGAGGCCGCCAAGGAGCAAGCGGCTTTGGAGCGCGCCAATATGATAGCCGAGGTGGCGCAGGCGTATTATGCGTACGTGGCGGTACGAAGCAAACAAATCATGCTGGAGGACTACGCTATCCAATTGGATACGCTGATGTCCCAAGTCGGTTCGTCCGTCGAAGTAGGTATGAGCACCGATGCCGAGCGACTGCGTGTCGAGACGGCGCAACGGCAGTTGGCTTATCAGAAAAAACGCGTGCAGACAGGGGTCGAACTGTGTCGCATGGCGCTGACCAATATGCTCAATATGGATTATGATTCGGTGTATATCCTGCCGGAAAGCACATCGTTTGAAATCAGTTCTTCTCCGTCGCCCGGCCTTGACCAACGTCCGGAAAACCGTCTGCTGGCACTGCAAGTCAAAGCCGCCAAGATACAGAAGCAACTGACGATAGGTAAGTACTTGCCCACGATAGGGCTGACGGCTGCCTATACGTGGTTCGGCAATATGGAGTTTGGCGGACATATCATGACCGAGATGGGTCCGATGGCTATTTCGCAGTCCATCAAGATGGAACTCCCTGCCGTCATGTTGTCCGTTTCCGTTCCTATCACCGACTGGGCAGGAGGGGCATACGCCATCAAACGCGCCAAAGCCGAACTGAACAATGCCGAATTGGATAAGGATTATAACCAACGTTTGCTCCAATTGGAGATGCGTCGCGCCATACTTAATCTGACGGACGGCGAAGACTTGGTACACACGTCCGAATTGGCTTTGCAATCCGCCACCGAGGCACTCCGTGTCGTGCGGGAACGGTACGAGGTCGGGTTGAGTCCGTTGAGCGATTTATTGGCGGCACAAACGGACTGGCAGAAAGCCGAGAGCGATTATATAGAAGCGCAGACACAGTATCGCATCAACGAAATAGAGTATCTACGCACGTCGGGTAACTTGTAGTTATCGACTAAAAAAAAAGAGGGACCTCGCGGCCCCTCCTTTTTTTTGTCATTACTTATCTGCGTGATCCATAACCTCCTCGTAGGTAACCTGTTCGAACGTTATGTTAAATTCAACGCGGCGGTTCAACGCACGACCTTCTTTGGTCTCATTATCCGCAATTGGTTTGTCCGGACCATAACCCACAGCCGTCAAGCGTTGTGCATCTACACCGGCTTTTATCAGGTATTTCATAACGGCATCGGCACGTGCTTGACTTAAACGTTTGTTCAAGTCATATTTACCGGTATTACCGGTGTGTCCTTGCACTTCAACCACATAAGTCGGATTCTCTATGAACACTTGTGCCACCTTATCCAAGATACCGTAACTGCTCTTCTTGATGATGGATTTACCGGTCTCGAACTGAATACCTTGCATCGCCTTATTGAGCAAGTTACGTACTTCGCGTTTAACGGCAGGACAACCCTTGTTCTCTACCAATCCGGGAACGGTAGGACACTCGTCCATATAGTCCGGCACGCTATCGTGGTCGGTATCCAGGTCACATCCTACCGAATCAACGAATCCGATAGCTTCGGGTTTGGTGTCGGGACACAGGTCTTTGTAGTCAGGCACACCATCGCCGTCTCTGTCGATAGGACAACCTACGGAGTCAACCTTGCCGTACGCTTCTTGCGGCGTGTCGGGGCATTGGTCGATATAATCGGGTACACCGTCGCCGTCGCTATCAATAGGACAACCTACCGAGTCAACCATACCGTACGCTTCTTGCGGCGTGTCGGGGCATTGGTCGATGTAATCGGGTACTCCATCGCCGTCGCTATCTACAGGGCAACCTCGTTCGTCCACTTGTACACCGAGAGGTGTGTCGGGACACATATCTAATTTATTCCAAACACCATCTTTATCTTGGTCCGGTTTATTGGTACCCCATACGATGCTGAAGCCAAGGGCTACATTCACACCTTTGCTCTTATAGGGGATGGGGGCACCGTCGTAATGGGCATAACTGGTGGGGATATAGTCCATCGCCAAAGTCATGTTAATTCCGTCGTAGGGCATGATACTGATACCTGCACCAAAGTTACTGAACTTGCCATTGTTAACCAATGAATAACTGAGGGCAAAGTTAAACCAGTTGCAGGGGCGTACGGCTCCGCCTAAGGTCAGTTCTTCGTACAGACGTCCATTGAACAGACGCGTCTTGCTGACGATGCCGACACCTAATTTATTATTGCAGAAATTAGCATCTACACCTACATTCAGTTTGGCAGAAATCATGCGTGTATAAATGTCTTTTCGGTCTCCTGTGCGCAAGCATTTGGCATAATCTTCCAATGCAGCCAAGACATCATCTTCCAATTGTTTGTCATCAAAGGTGTAGTCATTATCTTTGTTGCTATATTTGGAATATTCCAAGTCGTTGATACCGGTAAAGACCGAATCCACCGTTGTTTTATACGATGCTCCTTCCCAAACGATAAAGCCCAAGTCGTTGATGGCGGCTGTTATCTGCACTTGCGGGTGGGGTTTATAGGTAAAACCGAAGTCAATGGCAGCACCGTAACCTTGCGGCTTGAAGTAATCAACTATGCTTAGCCCTTCCGTCAGTTTGGAACCGTCTATATCCTTGACGGTCTCGTAATTGAGTTTGCGTGGCAGGGCGTTCCAGTTGATGGGAGCCGCTCCCTGCAACGAACCGTCGCCATATAGATGCCATGCTGCTGCCGAAGCGTCCAAGTCGAGGTTCTTGTTGCGCAAGGTCAGGTTGGCTTGTCCAAGGAGGAATTTAACCTTACCACCAATAGTCCATTGGTCATTCAGTTGATACGAATAGCCGCCGGCAATCTCGGTATAGGCGTTGAGTTGCATACCAAGTTGCTTGAGGTTGTAACTGTTGACACCTTCCAAGTTGTGCATACCACCGTCCAAAATGAATGAATAGAATGTTTTTGGGGTAGTGACGCCCAGTTCGATATGTTCCATAATACTGATATGAACATAGCCTTTCTTCTTGTGTCTAAATCCGAAACTAACTAAGTCAAGGGTCATATCTTCATCTACTAACGTGGCTTTGCGGAAGGCTTTGAGTAGGTCGTTTCTGTTCACTCCCGGGTACATGGCCGTGACGGTCTGGCCGTCCCGTTTCATAATAGCGTCGGACATCGTCAGGGAGTTATTTCCTACCCACATACTCGTGTAACCGAGTGGCGTGAAGTTGACATAACCGTCGCTGACCGGTTGGAAAGCGGGGTTGACAATATGACGCATGGGAGCGTTCTCTAAGAAATAGAGGGTCGATACCTGTTGAGCATTGGCGTGGCAGGTGATGACGGTCGCGATGAGGACCGGAATAGAAATGCGAATGTGTTTCATAGTTCAGTCCTCCTTATTTTTTATCGTCTTCTTTTTTGTTAAAATCCATAATGGCTTGCACGTTAGCCGCTACGCCCACATGCACGCGCATGTAATTCGTTGTGTCAATGACGCACGGCTGCGGGTTGGCGCCCATGTACGCGTCCAGGCGCAGGTGCTTACATTGTGTGAGCAGGTCAAAGTCGCTTTGCACCACATTCAAGATAACAGTGGATAGTCCGGGCTCGGTTATGTAACCATATTTCTCTCCTGAGTGCCGCTCCATCTTAGGCGCCGGTATATGCACGATGTTCCAGTCGTCGTCACCGGTGAAATGGAGGTCCAGTTGGTTACTGTCTTTATCCAGGAACTTGACTTTACCGTTTATATCAAACGGAAGTCCGTTAGTAAAGGTGAGCCACAGTTTGATATTGCGGGCATTGCTTTCTTCGATGATATCTACATCTTCGAGCAGCGAGTCCAAGTTAACGCGACTGAAATCCACGTCTTCTATCTTGGTCAGGTATTGCGCTTCGCTTTCGGAATTAACTTTGAAAGGCAGGTCAACGGCAGCATATCCCTTCACTTGGGTGTTGGATGTTACACGGTGTTGTTTCCACGGGTAGTCATAGCGGTCGTTCTTGTCCACCAACAACGTGTAACTGTAAAATAAGGTGTCGGGGCGAATCTCAAACAGTTGATCCAAATGACCTTTGGATAATTCGTAGTTGAATTGTTTGGTGTTCATGACCGAATCGCCTAACGGGCTGAAGGGTGACAGACACTTATCCAAGGGGAAGGAAGTGGATGTTTTTCCGTCCCACGTGGCAGATACTTTTTCGTGGTTGGTATTGCTGGCGATAAGTGTGTCTAAGTACATATACAACGGTGCTGCCACATGATGCCAAATAGCCACATTTATTTCGGGCTCCATCATACGCATCTTGGCTTTCTTCACGTTTTGCCAGTCGCTCCACTCATCAGCAAGGATGATATAATCTCTGTCGCGCATCTTGTTGCTGGCCTGGAAGAAACCCCAAGCGGCATCAAAACCGATGAACTGCGATTCAAATTGATAATCAAATGCCGAGGTCTCTTTCTGAATAGTGACGGAAGCATCGGTAGGTATGGTAAACGAGAAGTTAAAGGTGAAGTCGCAGTAGTTAATCACGTTGGTAGCCGATGGCTCAGCGGCCGGATTATTCATAAAGCAAGCCGTGAAAGCATCGATGGATACAGGGATTGGTTGACCATACCCTTTGCCGTCACCTTTGGTGTAAATGCGCACCGTCTTGCCGCTGCTTTTGCGGAACTGGTCTCCGAGAACGACATCAATCGAGTTAATCCAACTCCAATCCAATCCCAAATCGGTAACATTAACCATACTGGTGAATGTTGCTTGGGTCACCTGCACACTATCCAGACGCTCGTATTCGGGTTTGTTGTTCAGTTTGTTGATGACTAAGTGCAAATCAAACAGCAAGTAGATAGGACTACCTTTCTTGTCATCTTTGACCGATCCGTCGGGATTGAGGTAACCGTTCTGTTGCAGTTGGTCATACACTTTAAAGGATTCTGTTTTCGTGCTGACAAAGTCACTCAAGTCTATCATGTGATAGTCGCGAGTAGGAATGTCCAGCGTGTCTAAGTAGTGAAAAATACCGTATTCATCGGTATAAATCTTTTTGACTTGGTTTCCGCCTAAAAAATCATTGGTGGTCACCTTCATGTCTCCAACGGGAATAGCAATTCCCATCTCGGCTTCTATTCGGCTGCTGATGTTTTTCAGGTCCACATCGGATTTACATCCGCTGATGATGACCATCACAGCACCCAATAGCCCAAAGAGTGTTTTTTTCATGATTGTGGGTGTTATTTTTTAGATAAATTTATGTTTTCGGCTGCAAAGGTACGATTTTTTTTGTAAATACGCAAATTTTTGGCAAATATTTGTATATATCAAAAATTTTTTGTACCTTGGGCAGGCTGCCTTGCTTTGCAATTCCCCCCAATGTGCGTTCGCGTCTTGCCGGATATACGCTGCATATTAGGGTACAAGGCTCTGCCTTATATATCTATTTTTGGTATTGTCTTTGGCGTGCAAGCACCCCACGACTATGCCAAAAACACCTATACATAGATTAAAAATCTATTTTGTACCCTAATTATTTGCGTATGTCAAATTTTTGTTGTATATTTGCGTCGCAAACGCAAAAAAAATTAATGAATAGATAAATATGAAAAAAGAACTTCTTTTAACCGCCCTTGTTCCGCTTCTTTGTGGCTGCGGATTGATTCACATTGTTACTGTTCCCCCTGCACCCGTTGCTGCCGTTGTTACGACACCTACCGTTGTTACACAACCCGCTGTTGTTGTTCAGACCCAACCGGCCCCTGTCTATACGCCTGTTTATACGACGACGGTTACAACCAAGAAAGTGCAGACCGTTACCAAGGCTACCGTTACGGCTGTCAGTCAGGACATATCCCTTTATTTGGACTTGCAAGCCGTCGGCGCTGCTTTTGCACAGTCTAATACGGTGCAAGAATTTGAGAACCTGTTGAATAACTCGTCGTATATGTTGAGTAACTTAGACTTGAACGGCGACGGTTATGTAGATTATCTGCGCGTATTGGAGACGGTGCAAGGTTATACGCACGTGTTCCTTATTCAGGCTGTCTTGGCGGCTAATGTCTATCAAGATGTGGCTACACTGGTGGCCGAAGTGCCTGCTGTCGCGCGCGCATACGTACAAATAATAGGTGACCCGTACATATATGGACCTAAATATATCGTTCAACCTACGTATATAGCCACTCCGTATATCTTTAACCGCTTGGTAGTAGTTAATTACAAACCCTGGCGTTCGCCCTATTACTGGGGTTATTTCCCGGCTTGCTACAAGCGTCCCGCTCCCGTTTATATCACGCACTATCAGCAGTATATAACCACCTATATGGTTAATCACCATTACTGCCATGCAGTTACTTATCCCAAGGAGTATCACTATGCGGCTTATGCACAGGTGACGGAGCCTATCCGCCGCAACGACTACGCCCGTCAGCACCCGGAGCAAGATTTTGTGCAACGTACCTCGGGTATGTCCCGTTCGGAAGAAGCCGGTACACGCAGTACCACCGTGGCTCCTACAACAACCGCTTCGCGTAGCGCAAATGCCAGCGATATACGTAGCCAACAGCAAGCCACGGTAACGACCACTTCCACTCCGGTCAGCCGTAGCGCAACAGCCGCCAAATCTTCTACAACGGCTAAATCTGCTGCCCCCGCCACGACATCCCGCGCTACAACGGCTACAACGTCCACCGGTACGAAAACAACTTCTACCAGCACGAAATCAACAACGGCAAGCAGCACTTCGCCTTCTACCTCCCGTGCCACGACCGCTACGCCGCAGACGATAACGAGTAAAGTACGTACCAATGGTTCGGCTACAACAACTCGCTCTGCCGCTCCTACGTCCACTTCTTCGGCTTCGACTTCCCGTTCCGCTTCTACGTCCTCGACATCGTCCTCGCGTGCAGGCAGTGCTACACCTACCGGCGGTGCATCGCGCAGCGCCGGTACAGCCGCTCCGTCTTCCCGTGCAACGTCCACTTCTTCTACACGCCGATAAGTCATGCGAGGTAAATACGATATCTTAGAGAAACTGATTGTTTGTCTTTGTGCGGCTTTGATTATTTGGGGCTTCGCGGCTTTGCATAACCGTCCTACGGACGAAGACTGCACGGACCCGATAACGGCTGTGGAAGAAACAGATGAGATAACGGACGAATCCGTCGATGCAACGGTGGAAGATGAGCCCGCCCAACCTGCACCCCAACGGCGTGTGGTGTATTACAGGGGCCGTTCGTTCAGGTATTCCACGGCGTTTAAGGATCGTAACGAGCAACACTTGGCTGCAGCCGAACGAATAGGACTTAAACAGGGGCCGAAGAATAGAGCTGCCGCCGAACAGATGTCCGACAAACTGCGCGAGATACATACGAATCAGTATTATGTGGTGGAGGAGTTAACGCACTCGCTGCCTTATCTCGTTCCTGTTGCTGCTGCTCGCTTGGACTCAATAGGTAAAGAGTTTGCGGATATATTGGCACGCAACGACCTTCCTGCTTACCGCTTCCGCGTCACGTCTGTATTGCGTTCGGAAGATGATATTCGCCGTTTGCAACGATGCAACAGCAATGCTATCAGCAATTCGCCCCATAACTACGGAACAACTTTTGACATCGGCTACTGGCACTACGACCAAATGGTGCAAACAACCGATTCAATGACCGATGACAACCTCAAACTCGTATTGGGACAAGTGCTGCTCAATCAACAGCGGGCGGGACATATATATGTCAAATACGAATATAAACAATGCTGTTTCCACATTACAGCAAGGAACTAAAATGACTATATTGGCAATAGAAACAAGTACGCAGGTGTGCTCGGCGGCTTGGTGCAAAGACGGTGTATGTGTCGCCGAACGCGTCCAAGAAACAGGTGGTAACCACGCTGCCATATTACCCGTTTTTATCGATGAATTACTTGCCGAAGCACGGCAGAACGGATGGCAAGCCGATGCCGTAGCCGTCAGCGAAGGTCCCGGCAGTTACACCGGTTTGCGCATCGGTTTGAGTACAGCCAAGGGGCTCTGCTATGGTTGGAACGTACCTCTGATACCGATATCTACTATGGATGTCCTTTGTGCGGCGGCACGCGAACGGATAGGTGATGAACCCTGCACCCTCGTACCTATGTTGGATGCACGCAGGATGGAAGTCTATACGCGCATCAACGGTCAAGTGACGGCACAGATAGTAACGGATGCCGAGTGGCTGCCCCAAGCGGAAAAAATATATTTCTTTGGCGACGGTGCCGCTAAGTGTAAGGACTTATTGGAAAGTCCGCAATGCAAGTTAATAGAACATGTCTTACCCCTCGCCCGCGTCATGGGACAACTGGCTGAACAGACGGAGAAAAGAGTAGGCGAAAAAGAACTGGCCTACTTCACTCCTTTCTATCTCAAGGAGTTCGTTGCCGCCCCCAGCCATGTCAAGGGGCTTATCAATAAAATAGGAGTGGCAGTACTGGCTGTCTTAATAGCGACGGGGTGTTCGACGCAAAAGAACACCGGTGTTTCGCGTGCTTGGCATCAGACGAAAGTGATTCATAACGTGCAGTTCAACGGTCAACAGGCCTTCAAGGAAGGTATGGAAGCCATCAATCAGGCGCACGCGGATAACTTTGCAACGACGTTGCCTTTATACCCTGTCAGCGACCATCAGGCAGCGGAAGCTTCTGCATCCAATATGGACCAAGCCATCGAGAAGTGCCGCAAAGCCATTAAGTTGCACTCTATTAAAGCCCGTCCGAAAGTAAACCCCAAAAAACGCAACAACGCCAAGTACCAGAACTGGTTAAAGAACACCGAGTTTAATAATCAGATGTGGCGCGCTTGGATGATGTTGGGACAGAGTGAGTTCCATAAAGGTGATTTCTTGGGTTCGGTGGGTACTTTCCGCTATGTGGAGAAACTCTACGAAAACGACCCTAATATGGTGGCATTGTGCAACTTATGGGTGGCACGCGCCTACGGCGAGATGGGTTGGATATACGAAGCGGAAGATGTGTTGAGCAAGGTCAAGATAGATGATTTGAAACGTAAGAACCAGTCTTTTTATTCGGCAGTTTCTGCGGATATACTGATGAAAGGGCAGCATAACAAAGAAGCTATCCCCTTTGTCAAAGTCGCCAAACAGGACGAGAAACGCAAAGAATATCTCCCCCGATTTGAATATGTGTTGGGACAATTATACCAGCAGACGGGACAAATAAATGAAGCACGCGGAGCGTACAAAAAAACGTACCGACTGCACCCCAAGGATGTTAAGATGGAATTTAATGCCCGCATCCACTATGCCGAATTGCAGGGAGATACACTCAAAACAGTCAAGAAACTGCGCCGAATGGCCAAGTTGTACAAATATCGCGATAACTTGGATCAACTATACGGAACAATCGGAAATATATACCTCACCAACGGCGACACCGTTCAGGCACTGGATTATTACGAGCAAGCCATCGCCGCTTCTACCCAACATGCCGATGAACAGGCACAGGTACAGATAGTGGCGGGTGACCTCTATTACGACCGTCATGACTACGCTGCGGCTTCGCCGTGCTATAAAGGCGCTGCCCAGATTATTTCAGTCGAACACCCTGACTACCAGCGGGTTACTCACCGTAGCGAAGTGCTGGACGAAGTGGTTGTAGAGACGCAGACCGTTCAACTGCAAGACTCCTTGCAGCACTTGGGAACGCTGACCGAAGAAGAGCAGCGTAAGGTTGTGGATAAGATAATAGCCGACCTGATTGAGAAAGAGAAACAGGACTCCATCCAACAGGCCGAACAGGACCGTGAGAACGAACTGAACGCCTTGGGCGGGGGACTCCAAAGCGTGAACACATCGATGATGATTGGTAACCGCATGGGTGAAGCGGCTAACTGGTATTTTTACAACCCCCAACTGATGCGGAGTGGCAAACAAGAGTTTATTCGCAAGTGGGGTAACCGCGCCCTGGAAGATAACTGGCGCCGACTGAGTAAAGCCACGGTGATGAGCACGATAGAACCCGAGAACTACGAAGGTGATGACACCTTGCCGACCGACTCGTTAGCCCTCACTACCGACTCGCTGGGACAAACAGCTACACCTCCGGCACCGCTATCAACGGACATACATAGTCCGGAGTATTACCTGCAACAGATTCCCAAGACTCCCGAAGACTATGCAGCCAGCGACACCCTTATCGCCGATGCGCTGTATAACTTGATCTTCCTGTACCGCGATAAGGTCAACGACTTACCGATGAGCAACAAGACTTGGGAAGAATTCCAAAAACGCTTCCCCAACGAAGGACGCACCTTGGATATCTACTACGACCGCTACCTCAATGCCTTGCGCACGAATGACACAGACGAAGCCGACTTATGCAAGACCGCTATCCTGACACGCTATCCGCAGTCTTCACAAGCCAAGATAGTCAGCGACCCCAATTATTTCACGTCTCTGCGCAAGATGGCACAGGAGGAAGACTCCATGTATGCTGCCACCTACGATGCCTATAAACACAGTCGTTATAACGAGGTCAAAGCCAATACGACCTACGTTGAGCAGAACTACCCGCTCACCCGATTAATGCCCCGATTCCTGTTCCTCAACGCTATTTCGGTGGCTAAGACGGAAGGACAGCAACCTTTTACCGCCAGCCTGCAAGATATGGTGAACCGCTATCCGGATAATGAACTCAGCGCGATGGCAAAAGATATGTTAGCCATGATGGGGCAAGGTATGGAGAGCAAGAAAGGCGGCACCACATCTACCCTTACCGAACAACGTGAGACACAAGTGGAAGAGCCCGAAGAAGCACCTATGCTCGCTACCGATTTCAATAAGGAACGCAACGAACAGAGTTTGGTCTATATAGCCGTGGCTAATGACGAAGAACTGCTTAACCAAGTGCTGTACGAAGTGGCACTGTATAACTTTACACAGTTCCTTGTCAAGGACTTTGATCTCAAAAAAGTTCCTATCTTCACCGGCTCACAATCGGCTTTGGAAATTAGTGGCTTTGAGACGCTGGACGAAGCGGAGTGGTATGTAGGGCTGCTGCAAGACAACACCGACCTCCAACTGCTCTTCAAGCAGATCAATGCACAGGTCATTCCTATTACCGAGACGAATTTCAAAATGATTAACCACCCCTTCTCGGTGGATGAATATATGCGTTTTTATCGCTCTAAATAACATCTCGTGGCTGTACTGATTGATGTTATATTACCCCTCGCTATTAGCGCTACCTATACCTATCGCGTGCCGGACAATATGCCCTGCCCGCAGATAGGTACGCGTGTGCTTGTGCCGCTGGCCAAGAAAGAAGTGGTCGGTATCGTCAGCAACCTCCACACCTCTCCTGTTGAAGACTCCATTCGCCTCCGCGACGTACTTGAAATAATGGACCCCTATACCATCCTGTCGGACGAACAACTCACGCTCTGGCGGTGGATAGCGGATTACTATATGTGCCCCTTGGGCGATGTTATGGCGGCGGCACTGCCTGCCAAAGCTATGGACCGGCAATACACGATGGCGGAGAATAAACGGCGCCGGGTCAAACTCGACACTTTCTCCGATGAATTGGAAGAAAAAAAGCCGTTGACCCCGGCACAGACCGCAGCGTATGAGTCCATCAACAATCAGTTCAAGAGCAAGGATATAGTCCTCCTGCAAGGAGTCACCTCTTCCGGCAAAACGGAAGTGTATATACACCTCATCGCCGACCAGTTAGCCCAAGGACATCAGGTCCTCTACCTCGTACCCGAGATAGCCCTGACCACCCAACTCACCGACCGGCTTCAACGCGTCTTTGGCAACCAACTGCGTGTCTATCACTCGCGCGTGAGCGACGCACAGCGCGTCGAGATTTACCGTCAGCAACGGTTAGACGAGTCGCCGCGACTCATCGTCGGGGCGCGCTCTGCCGTCTTCCTGCCGTTCTCGCATCTGGGCTTGGTCATTATGGATGAAGAACATGAGTTGAGTTACAAGCAGCAGGAACCTGCCCCGCGTTATCACGCCCGCTCTGTCGCTATTATGCTGGCACATAATGTCCGTGCCAAAGTGCTGTTAGGAACGGCTACTCCATCCGTGGAAAGTCGCTACAATGCGGAGCAGGGCAAATACGGATACGTATGCCTGTCCGAGCGTTATCAGGGGTTGCAACTGCCCAAGATAACCCTTATTGATTTGCAGCGTCAGTATAAACGCAAGGAGATGTACGACCACTTCTCCGACCCCTTGGTTGCACGTATGCGCGAAGAGTTGGACAAGCATAAACAGATCATCCTCTTCCAAAATCGTCGCGGTTATGCCCCCTTTATGCAATGTACCCGCTGCGGAGCCATCCCTAAATGTACGGACTGCGATGTCAGTCTGACCTTTCACATGGCTTCACGCCAACTCGTCTGCCACTACTGCGGAGCAACAACTCCCGTCCCTGCCGTCTGTCCGCATTGCGGCGGAGAGATGAAAATACACGGCTTCGGAACGGAAAAACTGGAAGATGAAGTACACAACCTATTCCCAGACGCCCGCGTGGCACGAATGGACCTGGATACGACACGCAAGAAAAACGACTACGAAGATATTATAAACGCGTTCTCACGCCACGAAGTAGATATACTCATCGGTACACAAATGGTCACGAAAGGTTTGCACTTTGACGATGTCAGCCTGGTGGCCGTTCTCAGTGCCGACCACTTGCTCTCCCAACCCGATTTCCGCAGTGCCGAACGCGCTTATCAGATGCTGGAACAGGTCAGCGGCAGAGCCGGACGAAAAGGCTCCGCAGGCGAAGTTATCATACAGACTTTTGACCCGACTAACCCCATCTTTGACTACCTCCGCAATCACGCTACGGAACAGATGTATATGAACCAGATAGCCGAACGTGAGACCTTCCGTTTCCCCCCGTTTCATCGGCAAATCTCCCTTATCTTGCGTCACTCGGACGAGCAACGTCTGTGGGCTGCCGCGTCCCTCTTGCACACCCGCTTGCAACAGGTCTTCGGCGCACGCGTCACGGATGTGGTAACGCCGTCTGTGGCTAAGGTGCAGAAAATGTTTATCCGGCAAATCAATATCCGCATTGAAGCCAAAGCCAATATAGCCAAAGCCAAACAAATGATAAGCGAGCAGATAGCGTATGTACTCGCTCTGCCCGCTTGTAAAGGGGTCGTCGTCTTACCCGATGTAGACCCGGTATAAGGTTATTTCTGTACCTTGAAATAGAGGTACGCTCCAATCCCAAGGAAAATAAAGTTAGGCAGCCAAACAGCCATAAACGGACTCATCGTCCCGCTGACAGAGAAACTGGTACTCAACGTGGAGAACAAGATGTATCCTGCGGATAGGGTGACACCTATTCCAAGGTTCTTGCCCATACCGCCCCTGACTTTTTTGCACGACAGCGTAACGCCCAGCAGCGTCATAATAAACACGCCTATAGGGGAAGCAAAACGTTTGTTCCACTCGGTCTCAAAAGCCTGCAAGTTACCCGCTCCGCGTTGCCGCTGCCGTTCCATATAGGCTTTTAATTTGGGATTGGTCATCTGCTCCGCGTATTCGGCGGTGATGAATAACTCATGCGGTTGCATGGGTATGATGGTGTCCAGGCGTTCCCCGCGCGTCAAAGTCTCGTACATACCGTTGAAATCGCGGCGGGTGTAGTTCTCCAAGTGCCAGTTATACGCCGAGTCATACATAATACGGTCGGCCGTGATACGCATCTTGAGCGTCTTGTCGTCAAAGTGCTCAGCGATGTGCGGTAACCGGTATTGGTGGCAGAACGGAAAGTCTCGATATAAAGAATAGTCCCCGGCTCTACTTCCATCTGTATATTACGGGCATTCTCTTCCGTGAAACTGTTGATATAATGGTCATAGAACGTGAGCAGTTTCTCGGATGCAGGGGGAATAATATAACCTGCCAAAAGGAACTGCATAATGAACAGCACAATGGCGGAGAAAAGGTACGGCCACATCAGTCGCTTGAAACTCATACCCGTTGCCATCATCGCAATAATCTCACTGTTGCCTGCCAACTTACTGGTGAAGAAAATGACGGAAATGAAAATGAACAGCGGAGCAAACATATTGCCGTAGTAGGGGATGAAATAGATATAGTATCCGAAGATAATATCCCACGTCGATATTTGCGTCTCGTAGAAATCATCCATGTGCTCGGTCAGGTCAAAGACAATGCCGATACTTAAAATCAGTACGATTGAGAAGAAAAACGTGCCCAAGAACTTGCCCACGATATAGCGGTCCAGTGTTTTCAGGATCTTCCGGTCAATATGTATATCTTTGAGTCGTATCATAATCTTCTTGTCAGTTCGGGTATCATACTGTCTTTCCACGCCTTATAATCCCCCGCCAGGATATGTTGCCGTGCTTCGCCTACCAACCATAAATAGAAAGCCAGGTTATGTATGCTCAGTATCTCTAACCCCAACATCTCTTCGCTGTGAATAAGGTGACGCACATACGCGCGGGTGTATTGGTGGTCCACATAACTCGTTCCTTCGGGGTCTAATTCGGTAAAATCGTCCTCCCATTTCAGGTTACGCATATTCATCACCCCGTGACGCGTGAATATCTGCCCGTTGCGCCCGTTGCGCGTGGGCATGACGCAGTCGAACATATCTACGCCCCGCTCAATTCCTTCCAGTATATTCCACGGTGTACCGACCCCCATCAGATAGCGCGGTTTATGTTCGGGCAGGATAGCATTCACCACCTCAATCATCTCGTACATCTTCTCCGCCGGCTCCCCTACCGCCAGTCCGCCAATAGCATAACCGTCGCGGTCCAAGTCTCTCAAACGCTTGGCGGCCTCTTGACGCAAGTCCGTATAGACGCACCCCTGCACAATGGGGAAAAGGTGCTGTTTGTACCCGTATAAATCCTCCGTTTCATCGAATTTTCTGATACATCTGTCCAACCACCTGTGTGTCCGCTCCATACTGGCTTGCGCGTACGCTTTGTCGGCTGTACCCGGGCAGCATTCGTCAAAAGCCATCATAATATCCGCCCCTATCTCACGTTCTATCTCCATCACGTTCTCCGGCGTGAACATCAACTTGCGGCCGTCTATATGCGACGAGAACTGCACACCCTCTTCGCTCATCTTGCGTATGTCGGTCAGCGAGAAGACTTGATACCCGCCCGAATCGGTCAGGATAGGTTTGTCCCACCCCTCAAAACGGTGCAGACCGCCGGCTTGATGCAGAATCTGTGTGCCGGGACGCAGGTAAAGGTGATAGGTGTTGCCCAAAATGATTTGTGCGTGTATATCATCTACTAAATCCCTTTTATGAACGCCTTTGACCGTTCCGACCGTTCCCACCGGCATAAAAATGGGGGTGAGTATATCCCCGTGGTCGGTGTGAACAACCCCTGCACGGGCTGCTGAACGGCTATCGGTTTGTATCAGGTCAAAGAAGGGCATTGCTTATACGTTTGGGAATACAATCTGTGGCTTAAAAGTCCTCTGTTCATCGGGAGTCATCCATGCGTATGCCATAATAATGACGGTGTCGCCAACGTGCATCAAATGCGCTGCTGCACCGTTCATACAGATGCACTTGCTGCCGCGCTTACCCGGGATAACATACGTCTCCAAGCGGGCGCCGTTCGTTACATCAACTACCTGTACGCGCTCTCCTTCTACAATGCCGCTCTGATTCATCCACTCCTCATCAATCGTTATGGAACCGACGTAGTCCAGATTGGCTTCCGTAACCGTTACACGGTGAATCTTCGATTTAAGAATGTTTACGAGCATATTTCTTGGATGTTTTATAATTGTCAATAATCTGTTGGCACTGCTCTTCGGTCAACTGCTCCACGTCGCAGTTCTTGGGCAGGCGGTAATTACCCTCCGCGTTCTTCAAATACAGACCGTAACGCCCCTGCATAACCGCTACCTTGCCAATCATCTTGACCGGCTGGTTCTTGTCCGTTTCCTCTTGCAGCAACTCGCGCACCTTGTCCGGAGTCATATCTTCCTCTTTGGCGCCGGCAGGGATGGATATGAACTTGCCTTTGTATTTCAAATAAGGTCCGTATTTGCCTTGACCGAAAATAACTTCTTCGCCGTTCAGCAGGAACAACGTCTTGCTCTTGACATCGTCAAACAGAGTCAAGGCTTCTTTTAACGTGATGGTAAACAGGGACTTGTCCTTAGGTATGCTGGCAAAACGCGGTTTACCTTGGTCGGCATCGCCTATCTGTATGCACGGACCTATCTTGGTTATCTTGGCAATAACCGGCGCACCCGTCTTGGGGTCTTTGCCTAACGTGCGTCCTTCCATCTTGCCCCTCGGAACAGCCGTGATGGCAGGGTGGAATTTGTTGTAGAACTTGTCCACCGATTTGACCCAATCTGCCTTGCCGGCTGCTATCTTGTCGAAGTTCTCCTCCTCTTTGGCGGTGAAACTGTAATCCAATATGTCGGGGAACTGCTCCACCAGGAAATCGTTCGTCATCCGTCCCAAATCGGTCGGGAGCAGTTTATTGACTTCCTGTCCGTAACTTTCCTGTTTCACCTTGTCGCTGAACTTGCCGTTCTTGATGGATAAGATATGTACCTCGCGTTGCTGACCGTTCTTATTGCCTTTGATGACGTAGTTGCGACTTTGTATGGTCTCTATTATCGTGGCGTACGTGGAAGGACGACCTATGCCTAACTCCTCCATCTTCTTCACCAGCGCGGCTTCGTTGTAGCGGAAAGGTGCTTTGGTGAATGTCTGTTGTCCGATGAATTCGTGGTTTTTGAGCACTAAACCTTCCTCTACCTGCGGTAATATATTGTTCTCTTCGGTCGTTTCGTCGTCCGTCGATTGGATATAGACTTTCGAGAAACCGTCAAACAATATCGTCTCACCCGTGGCTACAAATAAATAAGGTGTGTCGCTGCAACTGACCTCTATGCGTGTTGTCTCCATCAGCGAGTCCGCCATCTGACAAGCCAAGGTGCGTTTCCATATCAGTTCGTACAACTTTTTCTCGTCATTCGTGGCACCGGCGCTGTGCTTCGACATATAGGTCGGACGGATTGCCTCGTGCGCCTCTTGCGCCCCCTTGCTTGTGGTCTTGTACTGACGGGCTTTGTAGTATTTTTCCCCGAATCCATCGATAATCTCCTGCTTGGCAGTAGCAATAGCCAAGGCGCTCAGATTAACCGAGTCCGTACGCATATACGTAATCAAACCGGCTTCGTATAAGGACTGGGCCAAACGCATCGTCTTGGAAACCGTGAACTTCAACTTGCGCGCCGCTTCTTGTTGCAGCGACGATGTCGTGAAGGGTGGAGCCGGGGTGTGACGACCCGGTTTGGTCTGTATCTGACTAATCGTGAACTGACCTTTTTGACACAGGTCCAAGAAATCAATCGCTTCGTCTTTGGTCAGGAAACGGTGATTCAATTCGGTACTCAAACGGACATCTTCGCCCTGCTTGTTTTTCCCGATGAAATCGGCGATTATTCGATATTGACTCTGCTCTTTGAAGTCCTCTATCTCGCGTTCACGCTCCACAATCAGGCGCACGGCTACCGACTGTACACGGCCGGCACTCAATCCCGTCACCACTTTGCGCCACAACACCGGCGATAACTCAAAACCCACAATACGGTCCAACACACGGCGGGCCTGTTGGGCATTCACTAAATTATAATCTACCTGCCTTGGATTCTGTATGGCATCCAGGATGGCGTTTTTGGTTATTTCGTGAAAAACGATTCGTTGCGTCTTCTTCGGGTCTAATTGCAGCACTTCCTGCAAGTGCCACGCAATGGCTTCTCCCTCGCGGTCCTCATCGGATGCCAACCAGACCGTATCGGCTTTGGCGGCTTCGCTGCGTAGGGTGGCTATTAAATGTTGCTTGTCCGGATCAACTACATAATGCGGTGCGTAGCCGTGTTCAAAATCAATTCCTATACTGTTCTTGCCCACACCGTCTATATCGCGTATGTGCCCCTGCGAAGAGAGTACGTGATAGTCTTTTCCTAAAAATTTTTCAATTGTTTTGGCTTTCGCCGGAGATTCAACGATAACTAAATTTTTGCTCATACTTATAATTGGGGGTCCTCTCGACCTGATTTTTTCGTTTCGGGCTGCAAAGGTACAGTTTTTTTTTTAATCTTGCAAATTTATTTTTTTATTTGTATATATCAAAAATATTTTGTATTTTTGCAC